>NZ_JAUBTV010000103.1:0-22982 GCF_036705145.1 Microcoleus sp. B5-D4
GTCCCGCCCGTCTAAAAAGGACGGGCGGGACGCCCATCCCACAATAACAATTAAAATTGTAAGTTATTTAATTCGCGATCCTATTAGAAGATTTAAGCCCAGTATTAAGTAATTTTTAAGCCCCGCCCATTATTTCGTAGGGTGTGGGGCTTAGAAGATTTAAGCCCAGTATTAAGTAATTTTCAAACCGCGCACCTTGGTTAAGTTGTTCCAGGTGCGTGAGTCGGAATATTCGGGTTGAGTGTTGAGTATTTTTAAGTCACGCGCCCCACGGTGTTATAATTATTTGAAATCCCGATCGAACATTAACATCCAATCTATATTGAAATTGCGCTCATCCACCTATTTATTAGTTTCTCACGGCAGCCGTGACCCCAGACCCCAACTAGCTTTGGAAAACCTAGGTCAACTGCTGTCTCAAAATTTGGCTGACTCGTTCCCAGCAGTAGCAACCGCCACCTTAGAACTCGGCCCCGCACCGCTGCACGAACAAATTTGCAGTTTTGGCGAACGTACCCTGTCGCTGGGACTGACAGAATTGCAAATCCTGCCTGTATTTTTATTGCCGGGAGTTCACGTCGCCGAAGACATACCGGCAGAGGTCGAAATTGCCCAAAAAACTTTTGGTGACAAGCTAAAAATTGAATTGCGCCCGCATTTAGGTTCCCAGGAAGCAGGCTTAACACAATTGGTAAAAAGTCAGATGCAAGAGGTGACTTTTCTCCCCAATCTGCTATTGCCAAAATGGATTTTATTATCTCACGGTAGCCGTCGCCCCGGAGGTAACTCGACAGTTGAGGAAATCGCCAGCAAACTCGGTGCACAGACAGCTTATTGGTCGGTAAAGCCGAGTTTGTCAGAACAAATTGAGAGTTTGGTTCGTGGTGGACAGCAGCAAATAGGGATTGTGCCATACTTCTTATTTAATGGAGGAATTACAGATGCGATCGCCAAAAATGTAGCACAGCTAAAGCAGCAATTTCCTGCGACGGAACTTCATCTCGCAAATCCTCTAGGCCCAAGTGTACAATTAGCAGACTTAATTGGGAATTTAATTCAAAAATGAACCGCAGAGGCACAGAAGAGGTAAAGGAAGCAAGAAAAATGTCTTTAGGAAAAGTGTATTTAGTAGGTGCGGGGCCCGGAGATCCGGGTTTGATGACCTTGAAGGGAAAAGCTTTGTTAGAGTGTGCGGATGTGGTGATTTACGACGCTTTAGTCAGCCCTCAAATTTTGGCAGCAATCAACCCCGAAGCAGAACGAATTGATGCCGGAAAACGCAAAGGGCGTCACTCGTTAATGCAGGACGAAACAACTCAGTTAATGATAGAAAAAGCTGGAGATAATGCGATCGTAGTTCGTCTCAAAGGCGGCGATCCGTTTATCTTCGGCCGCGGTGGCGAAGAAATGGAAGAGTTGGTAAAAGCTGGAGTGTCAGTAGAAGTAGTCCCCGGCGTAACTTCTGGGATTGCGGCCCCTGCTTATGCGGGAATTCCTTTAACACATCGAGCTTACAGTTCCTCTGTCACCTTTGTCACCGGTCACGAATCAGCGGGAAAATATCGGCCGGAGGTAAATTGGCAGGCGATCGCCCGCGGCTCCGAAACCATTGTAGTATACATGGGAATCCACAATTTGCCTTACATTATCGGCCAGTTAACAGCAGCCCAATTGAGTGCAGAAACGCCCATAGCATTAGTGCGCTGGGGAACGCGGCCCGAACAAGAAGAATTGATCGGCACTTTGGGTACAATTGTAGAGCAAGTTGAGGCGGTCGGATTTGCAGCACCTGCGATCGCGGTAATCGGAAATGTCGTCAATTTGCACTCGATATTGTCTGGCTGTCGGCCCGTTTCTCAGACTGTAGAATAAGCGGGGAAATTGCCCCTAAATCCTCGTAGGGTGCGCCGGGCCGCGCACCTTACTGCTAAATCTATTTTTGGCGATTAGTTATGCTCGCCAACAACTAAGGATCGCGAATTAAATAACTTACAATTTTAATTGTTATTGTGGGATGGGCGTCTCGCCCGTCCAAAAAGGACGGGCGGGACGCCCATCCAACTTTCAAGAGTGGAAGTTATTTAATTCTCATTCCTAACAACCAACCACTAACTAATGACTAATGACTAATGACTAATGACTAATGACTAATGACTAATGACTTAACGCGCCACCTGCCGCATATACTCCCCCCACAACTGAGCGGCATTTGAACTACCTCCCGCAGTCGGAGAATTATCATCATTTCCCAACCAAACTCCTGTCACCAGTTGCTGACTCGGAATATAACCCACAAACCACAAATCTCTATTATCATTAGTCGTGCCTGTTTTTCCAGCTTCTCCCAACCCCAAAGCAGCACTGCTACCCGTACCTCCCCGCACCACACCTTGCAGCATATCAGTCATCGTATCCGCTACGCCTTCGGAAACTAACTGCCGATTGGCAATGCCATCTTTTTGATACTCATAAATCACCCGGCAACTGTTAAAATCATTTCGATCTTTGCAATCGCTGCTGTCAATAATTCGCTTGATTACGTGGGGGCGATTGCCCAAACCCCGATTTGCCAAAACCCCGAAAGCACCCGTTAATTGCAACACATTAACTTCACTTTCACCTAATACTAAACCAGGATTAGAACGCAGTTCAGAAGTAATCCCCAAACGTCTGGCCATTTGCACCACATTGTCTAAACCGACATCTTGTTGTGCTATTCGCAAAGCAATTGCATTTTCCGACAATGCCAAGCCGCGATACATATCAGCATTACCGCTGGTTCTTTCGCAACCACTATAACTTTGTCCTCCCCAGGAAAGGGGAGCGCAAGAATAAGTTTTATCGGGTGAGATTCCCCGTTCCAGGGCGGCTGCATAGGTGAAAATCTTAAATGTAGAACCGGGCTGTCTCAAAGCTTGGGTAGCCCGATTAAACTGACTTTTCAAGTAATCTACGCCCCCAACTAAAGCTAAGACTTCCCCGGTTGTACTGTTGAGAGTTACCACGGCTCCTTGAGAAAAGCCAGCACTTGCTCCGGCATTTTCAACAGCATTTCTGAGGGAAGCTTCAGCCACTTTTTGCAGGCCGGGATTCAAACCTGTTTCTACAATAAAATTGCCTTCTCTGGCTAACTGCTCCCCCAGCAAAAACTCCAATTCGTCAAATACATAACTGTAGAAATAAGGAGCGATCGTACTTTGCAGATATTGGCGAGCTTTAGGATTGATCTCAATTCGCGATCGCCTCGCGCGATCGGCTTCTTCCTGAGAAATCGTCCCCAGTGCGCGCATCCGTTCGATCACTCGATCGCGATACTGCACCGCCAACTGATAATTTTGAATCGGATTAAAACTGTTTGGCGCCGGCAAAATGCCCGCCAAAGTTGCCGCCTCTGACAAAGTTAAATCCTTCGCCGACTTCCCAAAATAAAACCGAGCCGCATCCTCAAAACCGTAAAGGTCAATTCCCAAAAACACGCGATTCAAATAAGTCAGCAACAGTTCGTCTTTGCTGTAATAATTCTCCAGTTTCAAGGCAACTACAGCTTCCCGTAACTTGCGCCCTGCCGAATCTTGAGTTCCCACATAATCTCGAAACAAACTCCTCGCTAACTGCTGCGTCACAGTGCTGCCGCCTTCGCGAATTCCTCCCCCGCGAACATTGGTCAAAAGCGCGCGCAAAACTCCGATCGGATCTACCCCCAAATGCCAATTGTAGCGGCTGTCTTCCGAAGCAAGTACCGCCTTGGATAAATAAGGCGAAAAATCCTGCAATTGCTTTAATTCTAAGTGAGCGTTATTCTGAGGAGGACGCAGCGGAGTTTGCCCATCGCGGGCGTAAACAATCACGGGGCCATTGATACTTCTCGGCAGAGGCCGCACTTGAAACTTTGTGGATTCCATGCCTACCAACACGGCAATCAAAGCGGTGATTCCGCTTACGCCATAAAAGCTGTAACGCAGAAGTTGCAAATACCAAGGCGGCGGATATACGAATTGAATTCTGACAGCGGCGGCTAGTTCCGGCGGCCCTAAAGTGAACACGTCTCCGTGACGCAGGGACATACTTTTAACTCGCCTTTTGCCATTGTAAATGCCGTTTGTGGAGTCTTCATCTTTGATGACAAAAGGAGTCCGCCGCCGACTATCCCGCGACAGGGATAAGTGCACGTGACTGACAACGGGATTGCGAACTACTATATCTGAAGATTTGGACGATCGACCTAACAGATATCGATCGCCCAACAGCGGATAAACCTCAGCTTTAGCTGCACCCGCATCCTGTACCCACAGTTCGGGTACTTTGGCGTTTGGTTTCAGCGCTAGCTGGTTAAAATTAACCTTAGCAATAGTCTGGACTGCTTGGGTAATCGCACCCAAGACGGTTTGAGGTTTGCGGGGCGGCGGCGGTGGGGTCATATTTCGCTGTGCACTACGATCGAGCGATCGGCTCTTGCACTATTCTACTCGCAAGTTTTCGCTATTTTCACGATCGGGCCCACTCTCAGGGCGATCGTTGGCTAGTGGCGATCGATTTTGGGGTGATTGGTGAACCCGCAAGGCGAGCATTTCCTTGAGCAAATCTCCACCCAACCACAAAAAATCCCCATCTCACAACTAGGATTAAATTCTCATAAACTTGTCAAAATATCCACACTTTCGATAACATTTATCCCAGATTTAGCAACAAACTTCGCATAATCAAAACCCCCCTTTTTGAAGGGGGGTTAAAAGCCGAAAATCAGCTTGATTCTCCTTACATCGAAGAACCCAAACCGGCATAAGCACCGTAGAAGAAAAGAGCCAAAACGCTCAGAGCACCGAGGCCTGCAACAGTAGCTACCAGCCACAAAGGAATTCTGCCACTTTCACTAAACATAGCCATCACCTCACTAATGTACAGCTAAACAAATTCGATCGAACTATCGAAAGCCAACTCAGACACCAGTTAATTAAAGAAATAACTGGAAAACAAAATACCCAAAACAAAAATCAGCAACAAACCCAGATACAAAGAAGTCCGGTTTAACTCAACAGGCTGCTCGTTGGGATTAGGAACGCGCTCAGGCATTGTAAACTCCTATCGTTGAATAAATTGCATTGCTGCGATCGCGCCCAAAAAGAAAATTGTTGGGACACCTAAAGTATGAACGGCCAACCAGCGCACCGTAAAAATCGGATACGAAATTGGCTCATTATTTGGGGTTCTACTCGTCATTTTTCCAAATCCTTGTTAAATTACTTGGCAATGAACTGATCTACTTGTTTCTTAGCTTCAAAGCGATCCGAGATAATCGGCACTTCTTCCCGCTGCGGTGTGAAATACTGGTTAGGGCGAGGAGTTCCGAAAGCATCGTAAGCCAAACCCGTTTGCACAAACAGCCATCCAGCAATAAACAAAGCCGGAATGGTGATGCTGTGAATTACCCAATAACGGATACTTGTAATAATGTCCCCAAACGGACGTTCTCCAGTTGTACCAGCCATTTAGAATCCTCCTTTCAACAACAAATTGACAGACAATCTCTATTACTATTCTACTATCAAGCCGCTTGCGCTGAACCTTGATATTTAAGTAGAGTACCGCTCGCGCCGATCACAAATCCGCGATCGGGGCCCATAAAGACAATCCTGTAAAAATTAGCGGGAACATCTTCAACTTCGCGGTCTTTTAGCCAAGTTTTCCCGCCGTCCAAACTGCACAGCAAATTGCCGCCGCCGCCGGCTACCCAAACTTCATTATCAGTCCGGTAAGCCATGTCCAGCAAACCCCAACTCGCCTTGCGATCGGGAAAAAACGGTTTTCCCCAACCTTCAGGATTGGACGGGTCGCTAAACTGAATTTGACCACCACGGGCGAGCATCCACAAACGCCCATCCTTGGTAAAGCCCATATTTTGCAGGCGGCGAGAACTATTGCGGTTGTGAGGTTCCCAAGCTTCTTGTCCGGGTTTCCACACCGAGTAGAAATTGCCCTTCGAGGAAACCGCAACATACTGCCCGTCTTCAGAACGGTTGATATTGCGAACTACCCCAAAAGAATCCTGCACGACAGCTTTCCAATTTTTGCCGCCGTCGGAAGTCCGGTAAATCGCCCCGACATCGGTCGTCATCTCGGCGGAATTCGGGCCCAATGCCGCGATCGTACTCGGAGAACCGGGCAACTGAGAGCTCAAAGCAATCCGCGTCCAAGACTTGCCCTCATCTTCTGTATGGAGCAAAACAGAAGGCTGGCCGACAATCCAGCCTTCGGAACCTGAAAAACTCACCGATGCAAAACGCGACCTCGGATCGTCGATATCCAGTCCTACAGACTTCCAGCTAGTGCCACCGTCAAGGGTTTCGAGCAAAGTCGCCTCAGAACCCACAACCCAGCCGTGCTGAGGATTGCCCGTAAAGGCAATATCCTGCAAATTAGCTTCCGTCGGCAAGGAAATCACTTGCCAGGGGTTGTAACTCACAGCACCGATGGTGCTGCAACTCGTACAGATGAGCGCAGCCGCCAATAACATTACAATTCGTTGCCAAAATCTCACAATCGTCTTACTGCAAACCATACATACTAAGTAAAAACAAGAAACCAACGACCAAGCCGCCAAAAATCAGCAAACTTTTCTGACCTTCGGTCATGCCGTTGACACCGACACCGTAGCGCTGATTTGCCTTAAATCCCGATACCCCTTCCATCTGACCGAGATTTTGAAACATCGACTTGCGCGCCCCGCAAACGGGACAGACCCAAGTCGGGGTCACATCTGTAAAAGCAGTGCCAGGGGCAATTGCATTTTTAGGATCGCCCTTTTTAGGATTGTAGACGTAGCCGCAGGCTCGGCACTCGTGCCGATCGAGGGTATTAGTCTCCGTGGCTCGATCGCTCATAAATCCAAAAGAGTAGGTCAGCTAATCGTGAAGTACCTCAACTAAACTTCGTTATAGTTGGGGATTCCAACTAAAACTCCTATTAGGACGGTCTTATTCGTCTTCGAGGTTTCCCGTCTCAACCGCCGATGCCACGTTAGGGACACCACTTGGGTGTTCGACACAAAGCGTCGATGATGGTCTTACTTAGCGTCCACAGGCAGCCACCCGTCTTCCACAGGCAGTTACAATATTAGAATATACATTAAAAATTATTGCAGAAGATGGAGGATTAATCTCAACCAACTCGTAATTTTAGCTACCCAAAATCTATATAATGTAACAGACAAGTTACAGAACCCTTTCACCTAGGCAGTAATTATTCACCGTGTTTGCACTCAGCGGCTACGAGTATTTCTTAGGCTTCCTGTTAATTTCCAGCCTAGTCCCTATCCTCGCCCTCACGGCGTCTAAGGTTCTGCGGCCCAAAAGTCGTCCCTACGACCGGCGCACTACCTACGAATCCGGCGTCGAGCCGATCGGCGGAGCCTGGATTCAGTTCAACATCCGATATTATATGTTCGCCCTGGTCTTCGTCATCTTCGACGTAGAGACCGTCTTCCTCTATCCTTGGGCGGTTGCTTTCAACCAGCTAGGACTGTTGGCTTTCATCGAAGCCTTGTTTTTTATCACGATCCTCGTTATTGCTCTTGTCTATGCATGGCGCAAAGGAGCCTTGGAATGGTCTTAAGTTCTGACAAATCACAAAAACCTCTAATTGTCAACCCCGCTATTCGCCCGGAAGTCACATCACAACTCTCAGAGAACGTCATCCTGACAACAGTGGATGACCTCTACAATTGGGCGAGACTTTCGAGCCTGTGGCCGCTGCTTTTCGGCACCGCCTGCTGCTTCATCGAATTTGCAGCTTTGATCGGTTCGCGCTTCGACTTCGACAGATTCGGCTTAGTACCGCGATCGAGCCCCCGGCAAGCCGACTTGATCATCACCGCCGGCACAATTACCATGAAGTACGCCCCCATCTTGGTGCGGCTGTACGAACAAATGCCGGAACCCAAATACGTCATCGCCATGGGCGCTTGCACCATCACCGGCGGAATGTTCAGCGTAGACTCCCCCACAGCAGTCAGAGGCGTTGACAAACTGATTCCCGTAGACGTGTACATCCCCGGCTGTCCCCCCCGCCCAGAAGCGATTATTGACGCAATTATCAAACTGCGGAAAAAAATCGCCAACGATTCTATGCAAGAACGGGCCAATTTGCTGCCAACCCACCGCTACTACACCAGACCCCACAAAATGAAAGTAGTAGCCGACATCTTGGACGGCAAATACTTGTCTATTCCAGGCCGGATAGCGCCGCCGAAGGAATTGACAGAAGCAATGGGAATGCCTGTACCGCCGGCCCTGCTTGCAGGACAAAAACAGGAGGTAAACCGTGGCTGAGACAGAATCTGCAATTGTTGAAGCCGGGAAGGTTTCCCAGTGGTTGACTCAAAATGGCTTTGAACACGAAGCTTTAGCGGCCGATAATTTGGGCGTGGAGATATTAAAGGTCGATCGAGACTTCTTAATTCCGATGTCAACAGCACTGTATGCCTACGGGTTTAATTATATGCAGTGCCAGTGCGCCTACGACCAAGGGCCGGGAGAAGATTTAGTCAGCGTCTACCACTTGGTTAAACTGACAGACAATGCTTCCAAGCCTGAAGAAGTCCGCGTCAAAGTATTCATCCCCCGCGAAGATCCTAGAGTGCCATCAGTCTACTGGATTTGGAAAGCAGCAGACTTTCAAGAGCGGGAATCCTACGATATGTACGGCATTGTCTACGAAGGACATCCGAATCTGAAACGGATTTTGATGAACGAAGATTGGGTAGGCTGGCCGCTGCGGAAAGATTACATTTCCCCTGATTTCTACGAATTGCAAGACGCTTATTAAGGGAGTTTTGAGTTTTTAGCTCAAAATACAGTTGGTCGTTTTGCACCCACTTCTTTGAGGAGTGGGTGCATTGTTTTGTGCGTTTTTTTGGGAAAGGTCGATCGAAACTTTCTGGGATATGATGAAAGTGTTCCCGTCACCTTGCCACATTTTTAATGTCTGCTTATGCCCAAAAAGATTAGAGAACTCAAAAGCCTGTTGCTAAAAGCTGGGTTTACTTATCGTTCGGCAAAAGGCAGTCATACAAGATGGGTTCATCCTTTACTACTATCATGAACCAATTACCATTGCTGGAAATGATGGCGATGATGCGAAACTGTATTTAGAGAGAGAAGTTAATCGAAAAATTGGAATATTGAAAGCAATTGAAGAAGAGGAATCTGAATCATGAAATTACCTTATATAATTGTTATTCAATGGTCGGATGAAGATAACTGCTACCTAGTTCACTTACCTGATTTTCCATCTCAGAAGTTCCACACTCACGGAGATACCTACGAAGAAGCTTTGCAGAATGCTGTAGAGGTATTAGAGCTTTTAGTTGAAGAATATCAGGTAGATGGTAAATCTCTCCCAGAACCTAAAGCTCTAGTAGAAAACTTGCTGTTTGCTTGAATGTAGATTTGAAGTCATTGAGCATGATTCCGAGATTCCGAGATTAACAACCTGCTATCCTCTGTAATGTCTGGAGGTAATAAAAGTGGCAAAGAATACAATTAAATTACTCGATGTCGTTGCCTTGACAGTTGATGTTCCTGAATACAATCTCTGGCGCGGACAAGTAGGGACTGTGGTGGAACTGTTGGCTGATGGTGCAGCGTTTGAGGTGGAATTTAGCGATCGCAACGGACGCACTTATGAATCTATCGGGTTGCATCCAGAGCAAATCATGGTGTTGTATTTTGAGCCAGCATCACCTGATATCAAACCCGAAATGGTTACAGCATAAGTCGCACAATAACTTGTGGACTTTATAAAAAATTGGATTTCAGGTTGATAAGTGAAATAGCTAATAAACCTGCGATCTTTGATGATATCGTTTAATTGGTCAGCCAATTAAATAATCTGGTGGTTCATCAAAATGACGACTCTGACCGTAGAAATTCTTTGTTCTGAGGCGGCAATATTTTCAGCAGCCGAGTCTCAACACCCGGAACCACTGCTTTACGGCATCACAGACGGAAAGGCTGTTGGGACATATTTGGAGCAAAAGTTCAGACTCTATCTCAAGCAAAAATATGAATTTATAGATGGCAATTCAGCAAGCGGCATCGATTTCCCAGGGATATTAGTTGACGTGAAGGTAACAAGCATTAGGCAACCGCAGTCGTCATGTCCTTTCAAATCTGCAAGGCAAAAGATTTTTGGGCTGGGATATTCACTGATTATCTTTGTTTACGAAAAGACAGACAACAGTTCGCTCCGAATTGCCACCCTGAATATTTTGCATACAATTTACGTGAGTGCCGAAAGAACAGCAGATTTCCAAATGACCCGTGGAATTCGCAATATTTTAGATAATGAAGGCAATAAAGATGATTTGCTTGCTTTCATGTTTGACAAAAATTTACCTGTTGACGAAATTGAAGCAGGTAACATTGCCGACGAAATACTGAGAAACCCACCCTTGCAAGGTTTTTTGACCATTTCTAATGCGTTGCAATGGCGACTTCAGTATGGAAGAGTCATTGAGCGTGCTGGACAACAGGAAGGGGTTATCGCAGTTTATCAATCTAACCGATGAGTTCCAACGATCGCCAAACCAAACTAGAATATGGGGATTTTCAGACACCGCTGGAATTAGCCGAGATGGTGTGTCGGAAATTGAGAGAACTTAATGTTAACCCCAAAGTCATCATTGAGCCAACTTGCGGCATAGGTAATTTCATTAAAGCTGCTGCAAATTCGTTTCCATCCGCCAGCCATATTATCGGGGTTGAAATCAATCAAAGTTATTTAAGAGAATTAACAGCTAAGCATGAATTGTTAGAGGATGAAAGATGTGAGGTTAAGCACGGAGATTTTTTTGAATTTGACTGGACATCATTAATCAACCAATTCAATCATAGGGTGCTGGTACTTGGCAACTTTCCTTGGGTAACAAACTCACAACAAGGAACTATTGGCAGTGAAAACTTGCCGAAAAAAACTAATTTTCAAAAGCACACTGGCTTAGATGCACTAACAGGTAAAAGTAACTTCGATATATCAGAATGGATGCTGATCCATGCGATACAATGGTTGCAAAATCGTGACGCCACTCTGGCAATGCTTTGCAAGACTTCCGTTGCCCGAAAGTTATTGAGTTACATTCATTCAAAAAAACTTAATCTCGCTAGCTGTGCAACTTACAAAATAGATGCTAAAAAGTATTTTGATGCAAATGTTGATGCCTGTCTGTTATTCTGCAAGTTTGACTTAAGTTCACAAAACTACTTCTGCGATGTATTTAGCAGTTTAGAAAGTTCTGACTCCCATCGAATCGGATATCACAACAATCTCCTGGTTAAAGATATAGATGCTTTTAGTAAATTGAGTGATTTATATGCGGTGAATTCAGGTGCAAAATGGCGATCTGGTGTAAAGCATGACTGTTCGAGCGTGATGGAGTTTCGGAAAATTGATAATTTGTTTGTTAATGGATTTGGGGCAACTGTCGAGCTTGAGGAAACTTATCTATTTCCGCTACTTAAAGGATCGGATGTTGCTCAAAATCGCATTAATACTACCGATCGATATATCCTAGTTACTCAAAAAAATATCGGTGAATCAACCGAAAATATCAAAACTATAGCTCCTAAAACCGGATGTTATCTAGAGAAGTGCGGGCAATATCTAGATAATCGCAAAAGCAAAATTTACCAAAATAACCCTCGCTTTTCGATTTTTGGAGTAGGCCATTATAGCTTCCAACCTTGGAAAATTGCGATTTGCGGGCTTTATAAAAAATTGGATTTTAGGTTGATAGGTGAAATCGCTAATAAACCTGCAATCTTCGATGATACTGTTTACTTTCTCAGCTTTGACAGCGAGAGAGTTGCACGTCAAACTTTTGAGCTTTTGAATTCACCGACAGCAATTAACTTTTATTCAGCACTTGTATTTTGGGATGAAAAGCGTCCGATCAAATCCAGCATTTTAAATTGTCTGAATCTAGCAAGGCTGGCAGAGTTGGAATTTGTAACCGCTGATGCACGCAGATAAACGCAGATAGATAGAGATATAATTGATATTATCGGTATTTCTGAAAACCTATGACTCAAGCTTTACCCAAACTCGTAAACTTCGAGGAATTTGTGGAGTGGCTACCTGAAAATTCGGGGGTACGCTACGAACTGCATAATGGAGATATTGTTGAGATGGCACAACCAGTAGGCGAACACGAGGAAGTTAAAGGCTTTCTTACAATCAAAGTTTCCGTTGCAATCGATCGTCTGGGATTGCCATACAGTATCCCCAACCAAGCGATAGTTAGACCTCCTGAAAAAGATTCTGGGTATTTCCCCGATGTGTTGGTGCTAAATCGTGCAAATCTGGTGAACGAAACATTGTGGCAAAAACAATCTGTCCTCAGTTTGGGTGGATCGATACCGTTGGTAATTGAGGTTGTGTCAACCAATTGGCGCGATGATTACTATTTGAAATATGCTGATTATGAGGAGATGGGTATGGCTGAATATTGGATTGTGGATTATGCTGCGTTGGGTGGACGTAATTTTATTGGCAATCCTAAACAACCGACAATTTCTGTCTGTAACTTGGTTGATGGTGAATATCAAATCCTCAAGTTTCGAGAGAACGATCGCATTGTGTCGCAAACTTTTCCCGATTTGAACCTGACTGCAAATCAGATTTTTGGAGCTGGTTTAGTGTAAGCTGATATCTTGGATATTGGTATTTTTTAACCGCTGATGCACGCAGATAAACGCAGATGACTTCACAGGAATTTCTTATCAAAAGCAAAGAAACCGGGTTTTTGACCTCGCAAAAAAACCCGGTTTCTGACTACTCGTGCGTAAGGCTTATCAACGTAAAATATCGTTTACGGTTGTTGCGGAATGATTAAACCACAGAGAACACAGAGGACACAGAGTCAGAGATTGAGAGAGATGAATAATTTCGATGCCAATGGATTTGAGATCGGAAAATTTGTCATAGCAATCCGCGATAGCGAATAAATACTAACAGCACCGCCCACGATCCTAATGCGACTTTGACTGCAACCAGGATATTGAGCAAGGGGAGAATGCCACCGCTGAAAAGTGTGCCTAACTCTCCGTGCGGTAACTCATATCCTGACAGAGTGATAACGGACAATACAATGAAAACAAGTACCGAAACCTTCTC
Organism: Microcoleus sp. B5-D4; assembly: GCF_036705145.1. Lineage (NCBI taxonomy): Bacteria > Bacillati > Cyanobacteriota > Cyanophyceae > Oscillatoriales > Microcoleaceae > Microcoleus > Microcoleus sp. B5-D4. The sequence continues at coordinate 13,168 of NZ_JAUBTV010000103.1, forward strand.
CAAAGTCGCGGCGTGCCAGCGCTGGTAGATTTCTTGCATCCACTGCGGTGATGAGGTAATCGCCACCAAGCCGATCGCAGTTCCCCCCGCTACACCCGCGGCAAAACCACCCCCTGGACTTAAATGCCCGCGAATTGCTAGTTCGACACCCACCAAGGCCGCAATCGTCGCTCCCAATCGCGCCAAAATAATCGATGGTTGATCGGTAAACTGATATATGGCGCAGGACGGCTGTTCATTGGCTAGCATAAAACTTGCACCCAAGATGGCGATGGTAAATACCACAACTTCAAAGATCGTGTCGTACAGCCGATTTCGCAAAATGATACCGGAAACCGCATTGGATACTCCACTATCTTGAACAACCAATTCGACGATCGAACTTTGCTGCGATAACTCCATTGTTGGATTGGTGATTAGCAGCATTTTGACAAACAGCGCTATCCCTGATAAAAAGTAAACCCACTTCATCAATGCTTGTCCTCTGCGTCAGGTGTATTTACATAGGTTAGGGTTGTCCCTGGTGATGAAAGTTCGGTTTGCATGATGTCGTAGACACGCCGAACTCTGATTGCGGTGTTATAAAGTTGCGCTTCGCCGCTGTGTTCTAGTTGGTCTTCTGGGGAACAAGCTGCATGAACTTCTTTTTCCATCAGCGCCCGCTGCAATGCCTGTGCACTCGCATAGGGAACGAGTTCCAGGCGCATATGGCGTTTCTCAAAAACTGTGCGGATGTCATCTATCAGTTGCTTAAAATGACCTGCGGTTTTGCCGTTTGGTATAGCATCGCCCTCTGTCCCCTCTTCGATTACACCCAGACGCAGCACGAAGGATGAACGCACCGTCACGGCATAAAGTGTAATCGCGAGTAGAGTACCCATCAAGGCTTCGGTCAAGCCCACATCCCCCGCGCCTAAAATTGTATACACCAAGGCGGCGATCGCTCCCAATACCCCCCGCAGTAGCAATGCGTGGTATGGATTGACCTGAAATACCACCATACCAGCAGCTAAGGGTAGCAGAGCGACGAGGACATAAATGTAGCTATTATCGTTCATAGTTAGTCCCTGTTTTGGAACAATAGGCCAACACATATCCCAGCATTGTGTTCCAGATTGCTAAGCAAATGATCGCCAGAATCAGCAGGGGCCATTTACTGGGTATTTTCAGCAGCAATCCGACGACGATCGCGATCGAACCCAGCGTATCTGCTACCGAAAGACTGTGCAGTTTATATAAAACCGATCGCTTCCCAAGTAGGTAAGAAGTACCCCAAAACCAGAAAAAAATCCCTATACCGATGCAGGTATAGCTCAATACATCTATTACGATCATGCTTCACTGATACGTTTGATTATTTGTGCCAACAACATCAATCCAGCATTACCCACACTGAGGATAATCGCCGCCACCACACCGATCATCCAATCATCGCGCCAGACGGATATGACGAGAGCGATGATTGCCGCCTTGGTCGAAATACTGGCAAAAGCCAACATTGTCTGCCAGATATCATGATCTTTCCATACCTCGTACATTGGTATGAGCAGAGCCAAAATCATCGCAATTAGAATCAAGTTGTTTAAGTTGTTCAATTGTGTGCACTCCTGCTTTTTTCTTACTTAATATCGGGGCGGGCTCGCGTGCCCAACCCCCTACACCCCACAAGAAACTCTTGAGAATAGTGCAACTTAATAGACCTCTGCCATCATTGTGGAACAGGCAGGATGCCTGTTCTTGACGGGCTGTTTCGCGGGTGGGGGCGGGTTTATTTAACCTGTCTGCAATCTTTAAAGCTATTGGTGAACCCGCCCCTACAGATTCTTGAGAATGATCCAATATCGAGCGTGTAAATAAACTCGGGTATGTCACAAAATGTAAAGTATCGTAACCCCTGCGATAGAGCACTTTTACTAACTGCGGACATACTTACGTATTTTATCGCCTATCTACTTATTTATTTCTCCCTTCTCTGCGTTCTCTGCGTTCTCTGCGGTTAAATAATTCCGAAAAAACTTCAGCTAATTACTCGAAGTCCGCCGCACCCTGTGTACTTCGTAAAAACCCTCTTCGTGATATTTCACGACAATCGTCTTAGGAGTAAAAGTTATCAGGAAGACATCTAAGAATATCAGCAAGGGCGATCGATGGTTTGGCACTTTTTCCATGATCACATCTTCGTGTCTGTGGGGACGGAGGATGAGTTCAAAAGCTTCTATATAAGCTATCGGAATCGCCATGAAGATTTTACCCAACACCCCCAACCATTCCCTCAAAGGTTCCGGGGGTGCGTAGCTGCGCGGCAACAGGAAAGCAATGATGAAGCCGATCGCAATATTTGCCAAACTAAAATCGGCTGTGAGTAGAAACCAGATCGTCAGTCTTAATATTAGCTGTCCAATCATGTTGAGAATGCCATCCAGAATAGTAGGAGCGAAATCAAGCTCATAACACCGACCAAATGATCGAATTGTTCAAGCATACGTGGCAGTTTGATTGCCGTGCGTTGAAAAATTAGAAAATAGGCTAACCAACCAACGCCGATGATGGCGATCGCCTTAAGCATATTGTCCAGCGTATAGGCCTCAACATAAAAGGCATTGGCTGCAATCAGCCCACCTAGCAACAGCAACACCGCAGGCCAAAAACCGGGTTTTGATTTTGCTGCTCCACCACGGGGCAGAAAGATGAATTTAGCAAATAGGATAGCCGTTCCTACGGCTGCCACATTCATGGCGAGCGCATAAGGGGGTGTCAAATTCTTCAAAGTCAACATCTTTGCCCCAAAGCCAACCAAAAAGGGAAAGCCTGAGATCGAAAGGCTAGCCACGACTAAGGCAATCCAGAGCGCAGTATTAATCGGGTTTTGTCGCAATTCCTTAAAGTCGCGGCTGGGTAAAGAACCGGCAATCAGGAATAGCGCCGATTTAACCAAGCCGTGGGCTAGGGCATAAAAGCCTCCCACTTCCGGGGCTACGAGAATCCAACCTAACTGCGAAACCGTGCTGAACGCCAGCATCCGTTTGGTATCCTTTTCAAAGATGCCATAGAACACGCCCATCAACGCCGCCCCGACTCCGAAAATCTGGACGATGGGTGCCACCTCCTCCACCATCAGCGCACAGCGCACGAGGGGATATACCCCAGCTTTAACGACAATTCCTGACAGCAAAGCCGACACTGGCGTTTCTGCTTCCGAGTGAGTTAACGGTAGCCATAACCCCGATACAAACACACCTCCCTTAACCAAGAGTCCCATAAAGATCAGAGCGATCGCCTCTGGGGGTGCTGCGCCCAAGCCGGCAAAACTAAACGAATTACTTGCCTTATAAACCAGCACGGCACCGACTAGATAAAACAGCATTGCCGTGTTGCTAATAAATAGATAGCGCAAACCTACCCAAATCGAGCGATCGGTGCGAGGATAGGCAATCAACAGAAAAGCCGCAATCCCGCTGACTTCTAACCCTACATATAAACTGATAAAGTCCGTAGAGGCAAAGGCCGCATTCAGGCTGCCGTGTACCATCAGAATCTGTGCATAAAAAAATGCCGTCTTCTCTGTAGGCCAACAGTAGATAATCACCGCTGCTGTGACTAAGGCATTGGTTAAGATGAAATAGCCACTCAAGCGATCGACTAACAACGTGACACTGAAATTATCCAGTAACTCCAGCGTCACCGCTGACGGCATCACAAAAAGCTGGAACGCATAGGCAGCGGACGCGAGCGCTCCGAATATTGCGAGATACTTGTCAAACTTCGGAATCAAATAAATAGTAAACCCGACAAAAAACGGGAGTCCAATCCAGGCTAGCGTCAGGGTATTCATGGGGTATTATTCATCTCGATTTCGTTACTTTCTAATGTCGGATTATCTCGTGCCAGCTTCATCACACTGACCAGCATTAAAGCCTGAATCGAAAAGCCGATCACGATCGCCGTTAAGATCACCGCTTGGGGAACCGGATCGGCGTAAGCGACAACATTTTTCCCCTTTGAAATAATTGGTGTCAGCAAGCCTTCTCGCGATGCCACCACCACGTAATAGGCGATAACCCCTGTACTCATGACATCCATACAGACGATTTTCATGAGCAGGTTCTTTTTAAAGATGATACCAAAAAATCCGCAAAATACTGTTGCCAATACCAATGCTTCTAACATGGAAATTGCGTGTTGGATAAGGGGTTTTTGTTATTATATTTGAATAAGCGTATATTATTTCTAATTGGACTCAGACATTTTCTAGCCCCTAAACTAGCTGAAACGCACTCTAGGTAAGGGAAAGAGTTTGATACCCCGTCAGAGCTGAAACCCTTGTCAGTTCTGGAATGTACCCAAGTTAAGCTCAAATCCTTTACCTGTCTTAGTTTGCCGCCAGTTTAGACGTGATTTTGGTCTAAGTCCCGTTAGCGAATCTGTGGCCGACAACGAAGTCCGATCGTCCATCTTTCCCCGGTTTCAGACCACTCGTGCGTCCAGGAGTGTTCAATTTAACGGGGGCGATCGTCACTAACTTCAATCATTCCGCAAAGCTGCGATCGGATCTAAGCGAGCCGCATTCCGAGCCGGCAATACTCCCGCCAATAAGCCTACAGTAAAAGACAGCCCAAAACCTGCCGCGATCGACCAGACAGAAACCACAAATGGAAATTTGAATGCTGTCGAGGCCCCAAAGGCGATCGCAACTCCCAACCCAATACCCGCCGTACCCCCCACCGTGGAAACTAAAATAGATTCCGCCATAAATTGAATGAGAATTGCTGCATTAGTAGCGCCTACCGCTTTGCGAATCCCGATTTCCTTAGTCCGTTCCACAACAGACACCAACATAATATTAGCAATACCGATACCGCCAACCACCAAAGAAATTCCGGCGATCGCTCCCACCATAACCGTAAATAAACCGATCACATTGCTAAAAGTATTAACTATCTCAGCTTGATTTACAACTCGAAAATCATCCGGTTGTGGCGGATAAATATTGTGGCGCAAGCGCATAATATTTTCTACTTGAAATTGAGCATCCGCTAAATCCGCTTCGCCCGCAGTTTCCAACCAAAAACCCGATATTGCAATCCCCGCTAAAGAATTTCTCCCCACAATCCGCGCCGACATATTTTTGAGGGGAATATACACTCGATCGTCCTGATCGGTTCCCCCTACAGACCCCTTGCTTTCCATCACTCCAATGACCTTGTAGCGGTTTCCCTGAATACGAATATCGGAGGATAGCGCATTAGCTCCCGCTCCAAAAAGTTCGTCCCGCACCTTAGAACCGAGGACAACTACAGGCTCAGCAGCATTCAATTCATCCTCGTTAAAAAACCGTCCTTCTTGGGGTTGAATGTTCTTCACATCTGGATAGTTTAAATCCGTTCCCAAAATCGAAGTAAATGAATTTTGTCCGCCGTAAACGACTTGCACTTGGCGCTGCAAATAAGCCGAAATCGCCTTAACTGCGGGAGCTTGTTTGCCGATCGCCCTAGCGTCATCCCAAGTAAGAGTAGTAGCAGAACCGCTTCCCTGACTGACACCGCCCGATCGCGAAGCGCCGGATAAAACCAACAGCACATTTGTACCCAAAGCCTTTAACTGTTCTTCAGTTGATTTTTGTACTCCCTGTCCCACCGAAGTAATGGCAATTACCGAAGATATCCCAATAATTACGCCCAGCATAGTTAAACTGGTACGCAACTTATTATTCCACAGCGCCTCTGTCGCCATGAAAGCGATTTGAACATTAGAGATTTTGTTGGTACCGGGGCGAGTCTGTAATTTCATATTAGACCTCCTGCAAAAAAAATCTATGTTAGACTTAAAGGTTTTGAATTTTAGATCTGAGAGCTAACTCATAATTGTAAAGTGCTGATAACAAATTACAACGGAGACCATAACGGCGGCGACGATTTCGATAACGACTTGACAAAATTTTGACAACTTTTAGACTCCTATTAACATATTCAATCACTATTAGTTCCTGGGTTCAAGCTCGATTGTAGTCTTTTTGTAAAAGAGAAAGATTCGCATTTTTAGGTGTCTTTTTAGGAGTCGAGCTATTAAAGTGATCGTCTTTTATCCCTGGATAGCAACTATCTTGTAAACTATGGGTTGAGGGATGGAAATGAACATTGCTTTTTTAAACAAGCTGAAATCGTGGCAATGCCCCAGTCCAAAATTTAGGCAAATAATCTGTTTACTTTCTTGATTAATGACCGCTTGCATTTTTAGGCTGTGTTTTTTTTATTGACTGAATAGTATATTTACTGTTTTTTTTTGGCGTTCGATAGCTGTTTCTGTGACATCCATTACCACAACTTTGCTGACGCCCAAAACCTTTGAACAATGCTTTTTTCCCACCAGGAATACCAAACTTTCCCGTTTTCATTAAAGTTGATTCAATGTTAATTACAATTCGGCAAATCGTTGATCCGGATACTCCCCAATTTGTCTCCCTATGAAAATAGGTTCGATATTCTCGCCAATATTCCAAGGCCACTAAAACTTGTTCTTCAAGAGTTAAGGCGATCAAGGCGTCCTCGTTTATCTTGAGGATTTTCATTCCCGGAATAGTTCTCAAGTGTTAAGCATTTCTTTAAACGTTTGAATCTCGACACCAAATCTCCGTTTAAATTGCTCCGGTTTCAAATTTTGATAAAGCGGCAATGACCATACCACCTATCAGAAAGCGGAGCGTTGGGGACTGCAACTGAGACCCAAGTCCCGCAGGCCAGAAATACGGCTACTAAAAACCGGGGTCATGCCCCGGCTTTTGAGGTCTGTGTCGTCTCGATTCAACAGCCGTCTGGTCCACAGAAACTGTGTCCGTACAGTACCTCGGCGTCACAGATATAGATCATGCCCGCAAAATCGAGGAAAAACTTGACTGCGACCTGATCCGCAATATTCTCGGCCATATCCCGATCCGGGGTGAGCACCTCGAATTTTATATTCGCCGTGATGTCAGAAACGCTAGGTTGTCCCGACGAGCGCACGTTGCGACTGCCTTTACCGCCGGTTTCCAGAACCGTATAACCGGTTGCCCCGGATTCTTCGATGATATTGACGATCTTTTTGAGCAGAATCTTTTCCGTGACGATGACAAGCTTTTTGGCTGGCTTGGGCATGTTGATTACCTCCTTACCTACGTATGTTGATCTTAATATATTGAGTTGCTTGGTCTGCCGGGTCAAGGGAGCGCCGACAGACAGCGACCCGTCTGGGATTAGCTGCCGCCTATCGCCTGGGCCAGCCCGAGGAAGAGCGGTATACACAAGCCGATCGCAATGGGTGTACCGATGGCTGTGGATGCGCCGATGTAGGCGGAGGGATTGGCCGACGGAATCCCGGCTCGCAACGTGGGCGGACCTGAGATGTCTGAACTGGAGGCGGCAATAACAGCCAGGATCACAACACCGCCCAGGCTGAATCCTGTGGTGTAGTGGGCAATCATGCCGAGACCGAAGGCGATGAACCCATGCACCACCGGTGCCACTACGCTATACACGACGTACCACTGGGCAACCTTACGTAGTTCGCCAAGTCTTGACCAAGCCTCCATACCCATGACCAGCATCAAGATCGAAAGCAAGCCGCGGAAGAGGGGGTCGTAGAAGGTTTTATAGACACTTTCCGGCTGGGTGAACAGGCCAAGAGCAATGCCGAGCAACATTGCCGATAGGGCAGGACCCTGGAGGCTTTCCTGCACGATCGGCCATATCTTGACCCGATTATCCGCAGGCTTCTGCTGCTTGCTGAGATACTCTTGCCGGCCGCGGGGATAATCTTGCTGATCGGGATAATCGCCTGCTGCAACGGGCTGCTTGCTGAAAGACTCCTGCACGGTAGAGTGGGCTGCTGGACTACCCTTCTTCTGGTTGAGATAAATGTTGGCCACCACAATCGCCGTTACGAGCGCTGGGATATCCATGAAGGGATAGAGTGCGGCAGCCCATGCCTCGTATGGCATCTTTTGTTCTTCCAGTAGTGTCAGGGCTGCAGCCATGGTAGAGCCACTCACAGCACCAAACAATCCCCCGGTCGCAATCGCATCTATGGTGTTGACCTTCGGCAGCTTGGCCAACGTATAGCGCGCGATGAAGACAACAAGAACCCCTACCGCTACAGCAGACGCTGCGGGTATCACCATCTCCGTCAGGTTGGAATTGCGGATCGCCTGACCACCGGTCAGACCGATTTTCATGAGCAGCATGAAGACGATGATCTGATTAATCGCCTCTGGAATTACCAATTCGCTACCAAGGGCGGCAATGACCATACCACCAATCAAAAACCCCAGTGTTGGGGACTGCAACTGCTTAACGAAGTCCATTAAAAACAAGGACAAAAAATCCACGAATACCTCCTTCCGCCTCCTCTAACGAAGAGCGACTATTGTGATCGGTGAGCTTTAAGAAGTAAGGGTACAGCGCTTCCACCCTGGCGACAGGTGTTACGCAAAAACCTGTCGCCAGAGGATTCAGAGATGGCCGCTCTCCGAATGGGGCTAGAAGGTGTCGCTGTCCCGCAGTAACTTCTATAGATCAATATCTATTAAGAGCCAAAATTCTATGTACTTAAGTGTATCCTTAAATTCGCACACACTTGCGATCGCTTTACATGGCTCTGCCAAATAATTTCAAATTCAAATCATAAGTTTTCCTTTTATTCTCATAAAACCCGTATATCTATTCAGTGTAAATTGCGATCGCAGAATTTTCTCTATACACGGATATTGCACCGAGGACGGTATGGGATCAGCCAAATCGGGAACAGGAGTTGCGTGGACACCACTCTTCTAGCAATGACTGAGCTAATCAATCCACATTTCAGGGGGAGCTGTTGACGGTTCATAAGTCGTGGCTGGACTGTAACTGGCGAGGTTAAACCACCCCACCGCCAGTAGGAGATCAAACCCACAGCCCAACAAAAAAGTCCAGGCGTGAGACGAGTCGAGTACGCAGAGCAGGCGGCGATCGCTGCTATATACCTGCACTAGCCAGCCTTCGCTGGTGTTGTCAAATTTCGTCTGCAGTTTAGTTGAGTCAAACTTGTTCATTGTGTACGCTCCATGCTGATCGAATGTATGTGGCGGTGGCGGGAAAGTGCCCGCCGCTACGGAAATACCTGTCAGAAATTCACCTGTGAATGGAGAGTGTCTCAAAGAGAGAAACTGGGTCGCTCAAACCTGACATTGATGTCGAACAGAAGACAGACATCTATGCTTTCGCCTTGAACAATATTCTTAAGTTTATACTTAGATTTGCTGGTTGAATGGTGATCATAGCGCCAAAAGGATAAGTGTTTTTTATAAAATGCTTCAGCTAATCTGAGTCAATCTTTCTCAACAGAGGGTAGTAGTGAATTCGCCCATCTTTGGCATAAAGTTAAAGATAGGGTTCAAGGCAAAACCATAGAGTATTGCCTTGAATTGTCGTAACAGAACGCATCAAGAGCTAACCCACATGACCCCGAAAGCCAGCAAGCTTGTCATCGTCACGGAAAAAGTGCTGCTGAAAAAGATCGCCCATATCATCGATGAAGCTGGGGCTGCCGGTTATACGGCATTACTCACAAGTTAAGCTAAAAGCACTATTGTCAATGAGTAAAATTACTCATGTTTTACCTGTTGACCCAATTAAAATATGACTCCATTTGTTCCTTTATTGTTGAAAAAAAATTGTTCGGGACTTCTTTGAGTTCCAGGGAAAGGAGAAATAATTAGCCTGACATGAGGTAAGGATTCAGGTCAAAAAAAGTTCAGAGACACCAAAAAATATGGTAATGTAGTTGAATGAGCCAAAAACCAGAGT
>NZ_JAUBTV010000104.1:0-22839 GCF_036705145.1 Microcoleus sp. B5-D4
CCTACCGAAACTGGTCTAAACTAACTATGTCATTCTACCACAAATATAGTCTGTCTACTTACGCCGAGCTGTACTAGTCGTTTTCCTACATAAATCAACCCATTAATTCCGAGTGGGCGACTATCGTCAGTGGCGATCGCAAAAAAGTCACTTTAGTCGAGCGCAACTTGTCGCCAAAATACGAATACCAGCTTCCCGATGCAATTAGCTGTTTAGCCATCAGTCCCAAAGGCGATTTGCTGGCAGCAATTATGGCCAATGGCAATCACTTAGCAATTTTGACAGCAGAAAACCAGCTAGTTTTTGAAGAACAGCTACCTAACCCTCCTGTTAAAGTTTCACATTTGCATAACAAGAATGGATTTCAGGACTGCTGGTTTGATGCAGACGGCGTGCGTTTTTGGTGCATGAAATTAATTGAAATGAAGCAAGTCGAGATTCAAATTCGCGATACCAGTTCGTGGCAAATCCAGCGACAACTTTTGCTCAAAGACCCTCTTGGCGCCGGCAGTTCTTTCTCGTTTCACCCGCACCCAGAAAATCACATTTTAGCTCTTTATGCTGCTGCCGGTCAGCACGGACAGCAAATCTACTGCCTTTATGATGATGGTACGAGAATTCATGCCGTCGAGGTTCCCTGTCTCTATGACACAGCGCCTCCAGAATTTCATCCTGCTGGTGGCGAATTTGTGGTTATAAATAATTACGATCGACAAATCAGCCGATTCAGTTTTCCTGACTGCAATCTACTTGGAATATGCGAATGCCCTTGTCCTGATTCGGATGACTGGTTTAGGTACTCTATGTGCTACCTATCAGACGATCGCCTTCTAATTGACACGGTTCAAGGAAGAATGTATTTAATCGATCTTAAAAAAATGGAGATATCAGATGAACTGATTTTAAGCGGTCATGAACCGCGCTCGTGTAAAGAACTTTACCCTACTCTCAAGGATGTTGAAGAAGGGCTTTGCAGCGACTTGGACTGTTTTTATCGATTTGATTCAGATAGCATTCTGTCCGTTCACTCACAAGTCCTGAGTCAACAACCTGACTCTAAACAGAAGACATTAGTTATCTTCGGGGGAAAAGAGTTGTTTGGTTCGCTGGCGAAGGTACAAGAATCCGCACCGTACAGTAAATTATTAATTCAATCTTTAGGCATTTCTTAAGGATTTCCAATACAGGACGCTTCTTGTGCCGTGTTAGCTTTTGACTCGCTTTCCCGCAGTCCGGCAGGGGTTTCAACCCCTGCCTCATAGCGAAAGTCGGTTAAAACCGACTGTAGATTTTGACGGGAAGTGCGAGGGATTTTAGTCCTCTTTCAGAGGACTTTAGCTATGAGACTGGGAATTCATTCCCTGTCGGACTGTCGGTTAAAACCGACTGTAGAGTTTGACGGAAAGTGCGATCGATTTCAGTCCTCTTTTAGAGGACTTTAGCTATGAGACTGGGAATTCATTCCCTGTCGGACTGTCGGACTCACAAACAATATCGGTGCTGCATTTGATGTTAAGCTGACGCACCGTAATAAAATCAGCCAGTAAGGTGAATTTGACATCATAAATTATTTATGCTACAATATATACTACAGAGTAATCAGCAAAATAAATCTCAATAAAAATGCCCTACGAAAAATTAGACATATCAGCCCCAAAACCAGTATTATCTTGGGCAAATCACGCCCTAGGCGAAAAAGAAACCAAGATGACCGCAAACGTAGCATCTTTGCCATTTGTATTCAAACACGTCGCACTAATGCCCGACGTACATTTAGGAAAAGGTGCTTTAGTCGGTTCAGTAATTGCCACAAAAGAAGCGATTATTCCGGCTGCTGTGGGCGTTGATCTTGGTTGCGGGATGGCTGCCATTAAAATGCCTTTCACCGCCAACAAATTAGAAGGCAAACTCAAACAAATTCGCCTCGATATCGAAGCCGCAATTCCCGTGGGATTTGCGGAAAACAAGGAAGTAGAAAAAACTGTCACCAACTGGCAAGGATGGGGCGAGTTTAAGGAACTTCATCAAGGCGTGCAGCACCAAAACAATAAAGCCTTAAAACAAATGGGTTCCCTCGGCGGCGGTAATCATTTTATTGAGGTTTGCGTTGATACTGAAAACTTTGTTTGGCTGATGCTGCATTCCGGTTCTCGCGGCATTGGAAATTTGCTCGCACAGCAGCACATCGAGACTGCTAAAGATTTAGCTAAACTAGCAGAAATTAATCTGGCTGACAAAGATTTGGCTTATTTTGTAGCGGGTACGCGCGAGTTTGCCGCTTACTGGCACGATTTGCAGTGGGCGCAAGATTATGCTCGTTTTAATCGCGATGTAATGATGAATCGGTTTAAGCGAATTGTGGAAAAGCACGTCGCGGGCGGCAAATCTGTTAAGCCGTTATTAGAGGTGAATTGCCACCACAATTACGCGGAAAAAGAGGTGCATTTTGGGGAAGATGTGTATGTTACTCGCAAGGGTGCCGTGCGCGCGGATGTAGAGGATTACGGGATTATTCCGGGTTCGATGGGGGCGAAATCTTTTATTGTTAAAGGGAAGGGAAATGTTGAGAGTTACTGTAGTTGCAGTCACGGTGCGGGGCGCTTGATGTCTCGCACTCAAGCAAAGAATGTATTCACTCTTGATGATTTTGTGCGGCAGACTGAGGGGGTTGAGTGCCGGAAAGATGAGCAATTTTTAGATGAAATTCCGGGGGCTTATAAGCCGATTGATGAGGTGATGAGTCAGCAGTCGGATTTGGTGGAAGTTGTGGCGACTTTGAAGCAGGTGGTTTGTGTCAAGGGGTGATGGTGATAATCAGAAACCGGGTTTTTTACGAAATTACTGCATTTGAGCCTTGAACGCTCGTGAAAAACCCGGTTTCTTTTTCAGGAGTGGGTCTCCCAAAGTCGGTATTGACACAAGGCTTCTTAATGGTTTATAAATAAAGCGTAGAGCTTATAATTATCCCGAATATTACTTGATTGCAAAAATGCAAATACGTTGGGTCATATGAACAATAAAAACCCTTTTAAATTATGAAGATTATTTCACTTAGACTCAAAAATAATTTTTGGGAGTGGGATTTTGATGAAATTAAGTTTTCATCAAATTTAACCCTTTTAGTAGGCGTATCAGGTGCAGGCAAAACCCAAATCCTGCGTGCCATTATCGATTTAAGACGTATTGCAAATGGAAAAGCTATAAATGGGTTTGAATGGAAAATCAGATTTTCTACGGTAAACGGTACTGAATTTATTTGGGAAGGTGGTTTTGATACTGTTGAAACAAATGAACTAAGTTTTGAGGATGATGAAAAAGAAAAACAAGATGAGCGAGAAAAATCTTCTTTAATTTATGAAAGATTGACCTCAAACAATCAGCTTTTAATTCTTCAGCGAGATTTGGAAGAAATTAGGTTTAAAAATAGCCCAATGCCTAAACTTTCTTCGCATCAATCAATGATATATATTTTGAAAGAAGAAAGTGTGATTAAAGAAGCCTTTGATGCTCTAAATAAAATAGAATATCGCGATCATACAATAAACGGTAGGCGTTTTATAAACTCAAACCAATCTTTGCAATCGCTCAAAAATAAATACAAAACCTTAGACAGCATAGTCAATAGTGATGAGGATATTAGAACTAAACTATATCTGACTTATGAAAACAAGTTAGATATTTATGAAAAAATAAAGTCACGATTTATTGACATTTTTCCACAAATCGGAGATCTAAAAGTTGAGCATTTTAAAACTGACATCTTGCCTAAAGCAATTGCTGGGAAAATTCAGCCTGGTATTTCTATAAAAGAGAAATCTGTACCAAAATGGATTAGAGAAGATAGGATGTCTTCGGGGATGTTGCGTACAATTATTCATATAGCCGAAATGTTTCTGGCAAATGAAGGTTCGGTAATATTGATTGATGAATTTGAAAATAGTTTAGGGATAAATTGTATTGACATCTTGACTGATGACCTGATTCACGAAAATAAAACCTTACAATTTATTGCAACAAGCCATCACCCTTACATTATCAATAATATTCCGTATGAATATTGGAAAATTGTGACTCGACAGGGCGGACATATTAGAATTTGTAATGCCTCCGATTATCATTTGGGTAAATCTAAACAAGACGCATTTATTCAATTAACCAAAATTCTCGAAAAACAATCATAGTATGAACTTCTATTTTGTATTTGAAGGGAAGACAGAACCGATTGTTTATAAAAAGTGGTTATCTGTACTTCTTCCAGACTTGACAGAAGTGGATAGTTTTGATGCTGTAAATCAGAATAACTATTATTACGTAAGTGATATGGGCGTTCCTAGTTGCTACAGAGTTGCTGCTAATGCTATCCAAGATATTAACGGTTTTCCTAAATATAATTACTTGGTACTATTTACAGATGCAGACCGTTTTACAGTTGCAGAGAAAAAAGCGGAAGCTGATGAGCAAATTAAGTTAGAATTACAAGATAAACCTTTTAAAACATTACCGGAAAATTGCCAACTAGAAATTATTGTCCAGAAAGTTTGTATTGAAACTTGGTTTTTAGGCAATAGGAATTTCTTTGTCAGACATCCACAAAATAATCCAACTTTGACACAATACATCGAATATTTTGATGTAAGCAAAAGTAATCCCGAAGACTTAGCTAGTGAATTTGTGCAAGATGAAGAAAATACAAAGGATATTTTTGGATATAAAACAAAAGCTCTGTTTCATGAAGGTTATCTTAGAGAAATTTTCAAAGAGCGTAGTTCTGCGTCAAACAAGAGTTTTTCTTACCGTAAATCTAAACCGATGGAAGTACAAGAAGAATATTACCTTAAACAACTGATAGCGAGAATTGAGGCCAATTCTGATCACTTACTTAGTTTTCAAGAATTTATAAAGTTTTGTAGGAAAATTAATGGGCAACCAAATAAATAATACATCGCCGTGCGCGCTGTGGGGAAAGGAGAATTCGATCGCACAAACAGCATCAAAAGGGGGAAATTGAGATTAACTCGATTTCCCCCCTCTTTACAAACGCTTTGTTTTCTGAAGCTTTTTCTCTAACACACCATGTGTCTCGACTCAATTTCTAGCAAGCGCAGCAGTGTTTCATCGCCCTTGGCTTTGGCTGCTTGCTTTCTACGATCGAGAATATTGCAAAGATTCGCTTGGTGCACCTGCGCCACTTCCACAACTGTTGGGTAATATTCCCCCCTCGCCGAGGCGCGAGCTGCTGCGACATCCCGATCGCCCGATTGAGCATCTCGCTTTTTGGTATAGTTTGGGCCGCCGTATTTTTTGGGGTTGGGAATGTGTCTCGGATACCGATAGTTCCAGTTTTGCCCCCGGTATTTGCCCGCGACTTCGCCTTCGACCATATCAACTGTCGGAATGTCGTACTCGTAGTTTGAACCGCGATAAGTGAGTTTCATATTTTTTGATCCTTATATTTATGGAGATAAAAAGGGCAGTCAGGTCAGGGTTGGTTTTCTGGGCTAAAACTTTTTTAGTTTCTGTATTCAATTATACGGTTTTTTGAGATGAATCGGTTCTATTTACAAAAATTAATATTTGGAGGGGGGAGACGGCAAGAAAAAACCCGCCGCAGCGGGTTTAATCGAGTTTTTGACTAATTCGAGCAGCACCCGGAGCGAAACTGCTTCGGTTCCGCAGAACTAGCCAACTGTCACCTGATCGGTTTGCACGTTTGTTGCGCCTTCTTCAGCAGAGGCGATCGCCACCAACTTGTCGAGAATTTCCTGACTGGGAACTTGACCTTTGAGAACAACCGTGCTGCTGAGCTGAGCCACATAAACAGTCTCGATATCAGCAACTTCTGGATCGCTGTCAAAAGCTAAAGCCACCCTCTTCGCGAGGCCGCTTTCGTCAAAATTTCCGTCTGGGCCGACTTTAGCAGGAGCGATGGATTGCGCTTGTGCTGCTTGCTGTACTACTTGTGCCATCGGTTCAGCCGGGGCTTCAGGCTTTTCGAGTCCGAACAGTCTTTTAAACCAACCCATAGTATTTGAGTCTCCTGAAAATACACTTTTTACACAATAGCTCTAGAATTCCAAAAGACTCCTAATTGTTGCAAAACTCAGCGAAATTTATCAAAATGTTTTCCGGCACACTTTCACGATCTCAAATCTCCTCTGATATCCAGATGTTTATTTGGCTATTTTATGTATGGGAGGCTACGCCTTGGATTGCAGATCAGTAGTCGAAATAGTTCCCACTTTTACCTTGAAAAAACTGCACAGCGCGCCGGAATACATTCCCGGTTTGTTTAACTACTGGGGACATCTCGTGCTGGTCATCGAACTGTGTTCACTGATACAGGCGACGCTAAACCCGCGCTTAATTGGGGGTAGCCCTGCATATACGCTGTCAATCTAATTCTTAACTTTTGATATAATATTGTTCTGCTTCTGACCAATTCAGTTTAAGCAACGAATCATCTCCCCAGGTTAGTTTGAGACTCGGCTTAATTGCTTCCACGCCCAAAGCGCTAATAATCTGCGCTGCGACAGCTTTCGCCAATAGCGGCGGTACAGAATTTCCGACTTGGCGAAAACCGTGCCATTTTGTGACGTGAAATCTAAACCAGTCAGGATAGGAATGCAGTCGCGCAGCTTCTCTGACTGTAATGCACCGAGGGGCGATCGGGTGAATCGGCCTCGGCGAAGTATAAGCCCCCCTCGCCCTGTCGGTTCCGGCCCTGAGAGTGTTGCAAACTCCGTCGGGGTGAAGCTTGTAAAAACGGCTGATCGGCTCTTTTTCGCCGTGTTTTGCCGCCTGAAACCTTTCCATACATTCCTGAGAATGTTTAGTTCGTAAACTACAAGAGAGGATTTGTCGATCGTACTCGCGATCGTAGGAATAATCATCATCCAAACCATCAATTCCGCGCATTATACTCGCATAAGTGCTGCACTTTCCGTACTCCGCCCTGACCCAATCTCGGTGCAGCAACTCGCTGTACTTTTCCACATCCGGCAAATCTCCAATCGCATCCCAAACTGTCGGGACAGCAGGTAAATTAATTTTTTTATAGCGTTTAGGAATTTTAATTTTGGGCAGTATAGTAGTTTGCTGAGGGTATTTTGGTAGCTCATAACCTTCTTTGCACCCAATCAAAAACAATCGTTTGCGAGCTTGTGGCACTCCATAGTTAACGGCGTTGAGAACTTGATAATTTTCTTCTACTTTATAGCCACATTTCAGAAAAGAGCTAATTAAAACATTCAGGAGTTCTTTGTGTTCTCCTGATGCAATTCCCGGCACATTTTCCATTACAAAGAACTTGGGTTTTAGCTCCAAAACTAAGCGCTGAAAGTGAAAAATTAGAGAATTTCGTGGGTCGTCCACATCGCGCTTGCCCATCATGGAGAATCCTTGACAGGGCGAACCGCTGATTACTACGTCTATCTCGCGCCGCCCGATCGCCGATTTTTTCCGAATTTCCGATCCCGTAAGCTGTGTGACATCTTTGCACAGAATAGAACACAGCGGGAAATTAAACTCGTGTGTGGCGCAGTGAATAGGGTCAATTTCGACTGATGCAAGTACATCAAAACCTGCTTGTTCAAAGCCCAGAGTCATGCCGCCCGCACCTGCAAATAAATCAACAGCGATCGGTCGCTTTTTCCGATTGCTTGGCATAACATTTCAATAACAAAGTTGCTTTAATAGAAATTAAGGAAATCAACCGCTTTTCTGGTAATAAATCGTGGGTTTGTCCACCAGTCAGCCACAAAGGAACCGGGTTTATACATAACTTTTAAATACAAAAAATGCTTTAATAAGCTGTATTTAATTTGACATTTTTCATTATTTCTGCAGCAGCCCGATCGCACACACCCACATCTCCGAGACTTTCGCGCATTTCCCGATAACCTGCCAAAGTTTGCTGGCGTCGATCGGCATTTTGCAGCAATTCCAGTGCGTGATTCACTATATTTTCCGCAGTCGCCTCGTCTTGCAGCAACTCCGGGACGATCGGCTTCATTTGCACCAAATTGGGCGGAGACATAAAAGGAATCGAAAATTTCAGCACGTGGCGAGCAATAACCGCCGTAATCGGACTGACGCGGTAGGCGACAACTTGCGGAACGTCGAGCAAAGCTAGCTCCAGATTAACAGTACCAGATTTAGCGATCGCCAGATCGGCAGCAGCCAAGATTTCCAGAGTTTGATTTTCTAACAAAGTAGCCCGCAAACCGTAATTCTCGATCGCCTGTTCGATTTTGCTGCGAAAAGCTTGATTAGCAAGCGGAATCCAAAAATGAACTTCCGGCAATTTAGCTTGAATAATTTGAGCAGCCTCAAATATAACCGGCATCAGGTACTTGAGTTCTTGGTGTCTGGAAGCGGGAATTAGGGCGATCGACACCTGTTCCGGCCCAATTCCCAAAGTTTTGCGGGCAACTTCCCGGCTGGGCGCAGATTGCATTCTATCCACCAAAGGATGGCCAACCCAACTCACTTCGGCTCCTTTTTTTTGATAATAACAAGCTTCTTCGGGGAAAATTGCCAAAAGTTGGTCGCAAATATTGACAATCAGATCAGTATTGCGAGGAGAAATCGACCAAACCCATTCTTGAGGTGCGATGTACCAAACCACCGGCAAATCAGGCAAACAGCGGCGGATGTAGCTGCCAATACCGAGATTTGGAGTCAAATAATCAATCAATACAACAGCATCGGGGCGGAAGTTTTTGAGATATTGTTTAGCTTTTTGCTGAACTTGGATCGTTGGCCAAATATACGGCACTGATTCTATAAGGCCCATAGAACCAATGCCCAAAGTATCGCCTAAAATAGTAGCCCCAGCTTCCGCCATACGAGGGCCGCCCAATCCTGTTATTTCTAACTCCAAACCAGCCGCGACAGCGTGACGTTTTAAGGCTGCAACTAACAAAGCTCCTTGCAAATCGCCCGAAACCTCACCAGTGCTGATAAAAATTTTCATATTGTGAATTTATACAGGTGAGATGTTGGCTAATAACTCGGTAACAGCATCATATTGATCGGGCTCCTTAGCACAGCGTAGCAGTAATTCTAAGTCCAGAGCGGGAAGGAATGTACTCCGGGAAATCTGCTCATAATTTTCACCTGTTAAGTAATAGAGAGATAACTGACTATTTTGCCAAAACCAGACTTCCCGAACTCCCAATCTTTTGTAGAACTCTAGAGTATTTATCCCGCCACTGGTAATTACCACTTCAATAGCAATATCTGGGACTATTTTTTGGGTTCCTATATCATAGGAATCATCCGGCTCTTTTCTACCGCCTAATTCTCTGTTACCTAGAGTCGGGCCGCCCTTGCCGTAAAATCTAATCCCATTTGCTCTCATATATGCCTCTAGCAGCATACAGAGAGTTTTCTTGATTATTTCGTGTTCGGGCGAGACAGTCATAATTTGCAGTATTTTATCGAGATAGAAAAATTTCACACCTCTGACATCTTTAAAAGCTGCTTCTATCGCTTCAAATTGCTCCCAACTAACATCTGATAACCTAATGCAGCCATCTTGTTCTGTTTCAGGGTATGTAGATTTGACTGAAGTATATACATTCATAGGGCAACAGTCGCTTAGTTCATAGGTTTATTCTACCTCATTCACTTCTTGCCTGGAATCAAACCGCGCCGCCCTTTGGTTATAGACTGCTGCACAAATCTCCGCAGGTGCTGCAAGTGGGCGTTTTCTGGCAACAAATCCAACTGTTCCAAAGCTCGATCGAGAGTGTAGCCAGAACGGTATAAAATACGAAAAGTTTTCTTCAAAACTAGCAAATCTTCTGCAGTAAAACCGGCGCGTTCGAGGCCTATTTTGTTGATTGCTCGCACTCTCGAAGGATTCCCCTCGACTAGCATATAAGGAGGTACGTCTCGATCGATCCTGCTCAAGCCGCCCACCATAGACAAGCGGCCGATGTGGACAAACTGGTGAACGCCCAAAACACCGCTCAATCGGGCTTGAGACTCGATTTTAACGTGTCCGGCTAAGGCTACAGCATTGGCGATAATTACTCGATCGGCGATCGCGCAATTGTGTCCCACATGAACATAAGCCATCAATAGATTATGATTGCCAATAGTCGTGCTTTCTCCGGCTCCAGTAGCGCGGTTAATTGTCACGTATTCCCGAATGAGATTGTTGTCGCCAATTTTCACCCTAGTCAGAGAACCCTCGTATTTCAAATCTTGAGGTTCCAAACCAATCGCCGCACCGGGGAAAATTTGATTGCGAGCGCCTATTTCTGTTAGCCCGTCGATAATTGCATGAGCGCCAATCTTAGTCTCCGGCCCGATTTTCACTCTTTCCCCAATTACAGCATAAGCTCCCACTTCTACAGTCGGGTGAAGTTCAGCGCGGGGATGAATCACAGCAGTTGGGTGAATCAAAGTAAGCATTTTTCAGTTGTCAGTTGTCAGTTGGCTGTTGTCCGTTGTCTGTTGACTGTTGGCTGTTGTCTGTTGGCTGTTCTTAGTTATAAATTACCAATTACCCGTTACCAATTCCCCAATTTAATCTACCATCGAAAACGTCAATTCCCCTTCACAAACTTTTTGTCCATCTACTTCAGCCAGAGCCTGCATTTTTGCGAAGCGGCGGCGTTTTACCCACAGCAATTCTACAGTCATTAGCAACTGATCGCCCGGTACAACCTGACGACGGAACTTGACTTGATCAATTCCGGTAAACATCCACAATCCTTGCTTGATGTCAGGCAACTGAGCCAGAACAATACCGCCAACTTGAGCCATCGCTTCGACAATTAATACTCCAGGCATAATCGGCCGTCCGGGGAAATGCCCTTGAAAATGCGGTTCGTTGAAAGTCACATTTTTAATTCCTACAGCCTTCTCCGACGGCACGTAAGCAACAATCTTGTCAACCAGTGCAAAAGGATAGCGATGAGGCAATAATTTCTGAACTTCTTCGAGAGTAAAAGTAGATTTAACCGCTGGAGAATCATCACCGTTCTCGGTGGGAACGGATTCAGAATTAGCAGTATTGAGGGTGTTAACTTCAGTCAGCGTAGACATTACTTGAAGACTTTTGAGTGTGGTATTGCAGAAGGCAGAAGTCAGAAGGAAGATGCAATCTTAACAGAATATCACCTTGTTTTTTCCTAACTTTTATCTAGGGTAGCTAGAGCTTGCGATTTCAGGGCTTGGGCGAGTTGGACGTGCAGGTTGTGACTGGCTTTGTAAGCCAAGTAGTGAGCTTTTGGCCAAGTTCCGAGCAGACTGAGGTCGCCTACTAAGTCTAGGATTTTATGGCGCACCGGTTCGTTGGCAAATCTCAAAGGCGGGTTGAGCCAGCCGGATCGATCGCAAACTAGGGCGTTCTCTAGGGTACCACCTTTGATCAAACCTGCTTGTCGCAATTGGTCAACTTGGCGAGCAAGTCCAAAAGTGCGGGCTGGGGCGATCGCCGTCGCAAAACTTTCTGCTTCTGGCGACCAACTGTACCATTGATTGCCGATCGCCTGTTCCTCAAAATCAATTCCGTAACTAAATCGAGTTTCGGCTAACGGTAAAGCCGCTGCAAAAGCATCCCCGTGACGCACCCAAATTGGATTTTCTAGGACGAAGGAGGAAGTGGGGTCTTGCTTCGATTCTTGAGGAACTAAGCCGGTATGGGCGATCGCCTCTACCCAAACCAGAGCCGAACCGTCCAGCAGAGGTACTTCCGGCCCATCAACCTCAATTCGAGCATTATCCGCTCCCATCCCCGCCAAAGCGGCTAATAGATGCTCTACAGTGCGAATTTGAGCATCGATACCAGCCAGTTCAGTTGAAAGTGCAGTCTGACAAACTGCCTCAATTTTTGCAGGAATTATCGGAGCACCGGGCAAGTCAATTCTGACAAAATAGCGGCCTTCCCCAACCTCTGCAGGCAAAACTCGGACGCGAGTTGGTTCGCCGCTGTGCAAACCGATTCCCGACAGTTCAAATTCAGATTTTAGGGTACGTTCAATAATCATTAGTCATTAGTCATTAGTCATTAGTCATTAGTTAGTAGTCATTAGTTAGTAGTCAGTAGTTAGTAGTCAACTGTCAACTGTCAACTGTCAATTGTCAAGCCAACTGTCAACTGCCAACTGCCAACTGCCAACTGTCAACTGTCAACTGCCAACTGCCAACTGCCAACTGCCAACTTAGAATCGCTCACCAATCCCAAAGTGAATTTGATTGTCGCCGGTGTCGTTGATACCGTAATCGATGCGGATCGGCCCTAAAGGAGATTGAACCCGCACGCCGATGCCGTAACCGTAACCGCTACCGGGCTTTTCGCGGATACCTGCCGGGTCGCCCGGGACATCTTTGCCTGTGCCCAAGTCAGTGCCAGCATCCAAAAATAGCGCTCCGCCGATAAACGAAATAATCGGGAAACGGTACTCAACGCTGGCTTCTAGGAAGCTGCGCCCGGCTCCCATGTCGCCTTCGTCGTATCCGCGCACCGAGTTGGCGCCGCCCAAGGCAAAGGCTTCGTATGGAGGCAAATCTCCGAATACGGTGCCGCCCCTAAAACTGAATGCCAGGGTTTGAGGGCCGGCGGTAAAGTTAGTGTACTTGACTGGTAGGTACAAGCTGTAGCTGGCCCGCAGGCGGTTTAAGAGGATGCTGCCGGAACCTACAGGAATCGATTGTTCCATCCCAAATCTGAGCAGGGAACCGCTAGTGGGGCGGAGGGGGTCGTTGCGCCGATCGCGCACAACACCTGCTTGCAAAGTTGTCAAGTCATCCGAACCCGAATCGCTAAAACTCAACAGGTTGCCGAGTTCGTCCTCGGATTCGCGCCTGCCTTTGCGATCGGTAATTGAGACTCGCTGGTACTGCAAACCGACTGAAGCAGTCCACTCAGAATCGGCAAAAGGATTGCGCGACAGAGGACGGGTGAAATTGATGCCGGCCCCGGTGCGATTGATGCGGGGTCGATCCTCGTTGGGTAATCTGACTTCCCGTTCGCCGCCGTCAAAAATCACGCTGATCGATCGTCTTCTAAACGCATTAATCGTATAAGAAGTCCGGTAAGGATCGCCCGCAATCCAGGGATCTGTAAAACTCAAGTCAAACAGATTTTGGCGTTCCCCGATTTGTACTTCAGCCCCCAATTTCTGGTTCCTACCTCTCAAGTTTTGCTGCTGGTAACTCAGCGTACCGAACAAACCCGTCGCGGAACTCAAACCCGCACCCGCGGCTAGAGAACCAGTATTTTTCTCAATGACGTTGACAATTACCCTTGCTTTGCGGGGGTCAGTCGTTCCCGGTTCCAAGGCAAGTCGCACGTCTTCAAAAATTCCCAAACCAAACACCCGTCTCAAATCTCTTTCCGCCTTGGTGCGGTTAAAGATGTCTCCGGGCTTGAGTTCTACTTCGCGGGTGATGACAAACTGACGGGTGTTGCCTCCGATCGGCTGACCGGTGGCATCTGTTGCCTCTCCCTCCTTGTTCAGGAAGCGGACATCAACGGATTCGATCTGGCCTTCTGCCACTACCAGGGTGACAGTGCCGTCGTCTGCTACTTGCGGGGCATCAGTGATTTGGCCCAAAACATAGCCGTTCTCTTGATACCACGCATTAATTTTTTTCACTCCCTCTTCAAAGCGGCGGAGGTTGAGAATTTTGCCGTATTGATCGCGGAAGCTTTCGTCAATTACGCTTTGGGGCAGGACTTGCTGACCGGTGATTGTCACTCCCCGCAGCACCGGATTTGGCTGGACAATAAAAGTCACCCGGACGCCCAACGGGGTGTCTTCCGGTACTGCCCGCACATTTCTGAAAAAGCCTGTGGCAAAAATGGCGTTGATGTCTTGTTGCAGTTGGCTGCGGTTGGTCGTGCGTCCTGGTTGGGTGCTGATGACTCGGTAAATTTCGGTTTCCAAGTCTTCCGTCGCCCCGGTGACTGTCACTTCTGCAACTAGCACTTGCGGTTCTGCCGCCCCTGCGGGTGCGGGGGTTTGTCTCGGCTGCGGTGCCCGGCCAGGGGACAATGGGGGAACGGTGTTAGCGGGCGGTCCCGTCGGGGCCGGTATTGTCGGAACTTGGGCGTTTTGAGCGATCGTCCCTGATTCCTGTGGTTTCCCTAGCTCTGCTGCGATCCAGGCGGGCGTTACAGCCGCTTCCTTGGGGGGGAGCGAGCTGTCCTGTTGTGCCTGTGGCAGGGCGTTTTGGCTGCTAGATGCGGGGGAGGGGTTGGATGCTAGCTGGGGTTGGAGTTGAAGGAGCGGAGGTGAAACCGGGGAGGGCGGGTCTGTGACTTGGTTTGGGGGTTCCTCGCCTTCTCCTCTGGCAGGGGCCTCCGCTATTGTTAGGGCTTCCTCTTTGCTAGTTTTAGCGGCTTTGCGGTTTTGAGGAGGGTTTTGGGTTAATTCTGGAATGGGGCGATCGGGTAATTCGATCGACGGGGCGGGTACAACGGCAGCCAAAGCTTCCTCTGCTGATTCAGAGTAGGATGTTTGGCCGGAAGCAGAATTTGATAACCCGAATGTTGCTGAGGCAGTAAAAACTGCCACCAATACAGCAGATAAACGCATTTTTGTTCACTTTTTTGGGCAATCCACACACCACATTAGTCATTATTCATTAGTCATTAGTCATTAGTTATATAAGTCGGTGGAATTTCGCGCTGACCGCTAATTGATGACTGTTGACCGCTGATTGCTGACATCGAAAACAGAAGGGTGACAAACTGTGCAATTCTAGCGCATTACCAAGGCCTCTAGACTTTCTGAGCGAGAACCCGTTGGAGAACTTGCTGGTAAGCGGTTTCTACCGATCCTAAGTCGCGGCGGAATCGGTCTTTGTCCATAACACGGGCGTCGGGGTCTGCTTCTGCGTTGTCCCAGAGGCGGCAGGTGTCGGGACTGATTTCGTCGGCGAGGATCAGATTTTGATGTTGGTCGATACCGAATTCTAGTTTGAAGTCTACCAGGGTGATGCCGCACTCGGTGAAAAATTCTTTGAGTATTTCGTTAATTTCGCGGGCGGCGATTTCTAGTTGGTCTACTTGTTCGGGGGTGGCTAGCTGCATTAGCAGCAGCCTGTCGCGGGTCAGCAGCGGGTCTCCCAAATCGTCGTTTTTGTAATAAAACTCCACCAGCGGCGGGTTGACTATTGTGCCGAGGGCGAGTCCGGTTTGCTTGCAAATACTGCCGGCGGCAATGTTTCTGACGACGACTTCCAAGGGCAAGATTTGGACGCGACAGACTCGCATTTGGTTGGGGGCCGGCGTGTCGATGAAGTGGGTGGGAATGCCTTTGGCTTGTAGCATCCGAAACAGGTGGGCGGATACGGCGCAGTTGATTTCACCTTTGCCGACGATGCTGCCGCGTTTCTGGGCGTTAAAGGCTGTGGCGTCGTCTTTGAAGTGGGTCAGCAAAATTTCGCTGTCTTCGGTGGAGTAGAGGATTTTGGCTTTGCCTTCGTAGAGTTTGCGATCGGCTGACATGGCGATTAATAATAAGGTAGATGAATTTTAGATTTTACAGTAGCTCGATCGGGTGTTATTGGCGAGTTTTTGGATCTCGGCTGCACCGCTCATTCTCTGACCAAGAATTTCTTGAGGGTACAAGCCCCCAGATTTATCCGTGGAATCAATCCAAAATCTAAAATCTAAAATCCTCAAGCCCCCGCATTTATCCGTGGGGTCAATCCAAAATCTAAAATCTAAAATCTAAAATCGAATGAGGGGCGAGTACCCCTGCCAGTAGATACCGTCATCGGCCCCGGCATAAATGATTCTTGACAAAGGACAATAGAGATTAAACCTGCTGGGTTCGCGATCCGTGCTGACTAAACCTCGCCAACGAGACGGGCGCTTAAAAAACATCTATAAAATGGCTGATTTATGCAAGACAAAAAAATTCATATTCTCTTGGTAGAAGATGATGAGGTTGATGTGATGAACGTCCGGCGAGCTTTCAAAAAAAATAACATCGTCAACCCCCTCTACATTGCTGCCAATGGATTAGAAGCTCTCGCTATATTGCGTGGAGAAGGAAAAATAGATCCTCCAATGCCTCAAGCGCGCCGGTTGATTTTGCTGGACTTGAATATGCCGAGAATGAGCGGGATCGAGTTTTTGCAAGAATTGCGACTGGATGAATGTTTGAGGTCGATTCCGGTAATCGTCCTCACAACTTCTAATGAAGATAGAGATAAAGTAAAAGCTTATAATTTGAATGTAGCGGGCTATATTCTTAAACCTGTGACTTTTTCTAACTTTGTGGAAGTGATGGCTACCCTAAACAGATACTGGATGCTGAGCGAAATTCCCTAAATAAGAGAAAATTTAACAGGAAAAGTTTCAAGGTGGCTTTGGTGATTTTTCAGTTGTGCATTTATTTTAATTACTTTTTGTTGTAGGCCTCAGCTTTTTCGGAGTAATCCACAATTCGGTTCTTATGGACAAAATTCTCACAATTCTGATAGTTGATGACGATGCAGTCGATCGCATGGCGATCAAACGCTTGCTCAAGTCCGCTGGTGTTTCGGCAGAAGTTACTGAAGCAGAAGACTGCGCGGATGCCCTGGCCCAACTCTCGGTCAGCAAAAATTCTACTCAGGCTACCGCAAAACTCTCCAAACACAATAAATCTCAACCTTTAAGCGAGGTTGATCATAAAGAAAAGGGGCTGCTATTAAATCAAATATTTGAGTGCAAATTTGACTGCGTATTGCTCGACTACGGATTGCCGGACGGAGACGGGCTGAGTTTGGTAAAAAATCTACGAGAAGCTGGGCTGAAAGTTCCCTTAATTGTGCTAACAGGTCAAGGCGACGAACAAATTGCTGTAGAATTGATGAAGGCAGGAGCTTCGGATTATATCGCTAAAAATAAGCTTTCTTCCGATAGTTTATCTCGCAGTTTGTACAATGCCATGCGCGTTTATCGCGCCGAATATCAGGCGTTTCATACCAGTCAAAAACTCAAGGAAAGTGAGGAACGGTACAGGTTAGTTTTAGAGGGAGTGAACGACGGAATTTGGGATTGGGATTTAAGTAAAAATGAGGTTTATTGGAACGATCGCCTTTTGGAAATTATCGGTTTGTCGCGAAACCAATTTGGCAGGACTATGGAAGCTCTATACAACCGCCTGCACCCCGATGACAAGGAGGGAATCGTCGCGGCGATCGCCGCTCACTTGGAACAAGAAATAGACTATAATGTAGAATTCCGGCTGCTACACTCGAACGGTGTTTACCGCTACTGCACTTCTCAGGGAAAAGCTCAGCGGAATTCCCAAGGAAAACCGCTGCGAATGGCCGGCATGATTAGCGACATTACTGAGCGGAAACAGGCGGAATATGCTCTGGAAAGGGAACGGCAGCAACTGAGACAAATTATTACTTGCGTGCCTGTAGCAATGGCGATGTTTGATACACAAATGCGCTATATGGCTAACTCTAAAAAATGGGTTAGTCAATTTAATTTAAAGTTGCCGTCTCTGAATAATTTTAGCCATTACGAATTGTTTCCAGATACACCGAATCGCTGGAAAGTAATGTATCAACAAGCGCTCAAAGGTCAGGTAGTTTCTGTGAGCGAAGATGCCTGGGAACGAGCCGACGGATCTGTTCTGTACCTGCGGTGGGCTGCTCACCCTTGGTACGATCCAGACGAGAAAGTCGGGGGAATTGTGATGGTTGCCGACAAGATTAATGAGTTGGTGGAAGCGCGGGAAACTGCCTTAGAAGCTAGCCGGGTGAAGTCGCAATTCTTGGCGAACATGAGTCACGAAATTCGCACTCCGATGAATGGGGTTTTGGCAATGGCTCAATTGCTGCTGCGCGCTCCTCTGGAACAGAAACAGCGGGACTGTGCTCAGACGATTTACCGCAGTGCTGAACATTTGCTAAATGTTATTAATGATATCCTCGATTTCTCTAAGATTGAAGCGGGAGAAATGAGGCTGGAAAAGTCTAATTTTGATTTGGATATTTGCGTTGAGTCTGTGATAGAAATTATAGCGCATTTGGCAGAAGAAAAAGGTATTGAATTGCATATTTTAGTTGACAGTTCGGTGCCGAGAAAGTTGGTGGGCGACGCAGGCAGATTGAAGCAAGTTTTGCTTAATTTGACGGGTAATGCCATAAAATTTACCGATCGCGGTCAAGTTCTAATTCACGTAACGGTGAAACAGGGCAACCGACTGGCAGAGGGTAGACAAGAAGCAAGATTGCTCTTTTCGGTGCGGGATACTGGCATTGGAATTTCGGCCGAAGGGCAAACAAAACTGTTCCAATCTTTTTCTCAGGTAGACGATTCTCCTACTAGGCCTTACGGGGGGACGGGTTTGGGTTTGGCTATTTCTAAGCAATTAGTGGAGATGATGGGAGGGGACATTGGAGTTCGCAGTTTGCTAGGCAGCGGTGCTACTTTTTGGTTTACTGTACCTTTGGAAAAACAGTTGCCAGTTGAGCCTCATGATCCCGAACTTGTGGGCAAGAAGCTGTTAGTAGTCTCTGGAAGCGCTTTGAGGAGGGCAGCGGTGCGATCGCTCGCTCAAAGTTGGGGGGCCCGCTGCGATGAGGCAGAAACTGTTGCTGAGGCTTTGAGTTGGGTGAAAAATGCCCAGCGCGGGATTTCTCAGAATTCGGGGGAGGGGGAAAAAAGCTGGGATGTGGTGCTTGTGGACTTGCAAATGCCGGAGTTGGATGCGGAAGAATTTGCTAGGAAAGTGCGATCGACCTCGACAGTTGGCTCGTTAATCGCCATGACTGCTTTGCGGGAACAGCCGAAGGCTGAATCGCTTTGCAGTCATGGTTTTAACGGATATTTGATCGAGCCGGTGCGGCCAAGTCGCCTGCTTGAGGCAATGGCGCCGGTGAAGGGAACAGGAGATTTTGGGAGATTGGAGGCTGCTAATACTTGCAAGTTGCCAGCAGTTAATTCTCAATATGTTACTCCCAATTCGCCATCATCGCTGAGAATTTTGCTGGCGGAAGACCACCCGATTAATCAACAAGTTATTGTCGAACAGTTGGCAGTTTTAGGCTATCAGGCTGACTGCGTGGTGAACGGTCAAGAAGCGCTGGATTTGCTGGCAAAAAAAAGCTATGATTTAGTGCTGATGGACTGTCAAATGCCGGTACTTGACGGTTACAAAACGGCGCAAAAGTTGAGGCAAATCGAAGGAAGCGATCGGCATACTTTTGTGATGGCTTTAACTGCTCATGCTATGCCGGGGGAACGAGAAAAGTGTCTGGCGGCGGGGATGGACGATTATCTCAGCAAACCTGTAGATTTAGATGCTTTGGCGGCGGCCCTGAAAAAGTATGAAGCCCTAAATGTTCAGGGTGAAAATAAGTATGGAGTTAAAAGTATTAATTCGGA
Source organism: Microcoleus sp. B5-D4 (assembly GCF_036705145.1). NCBI lineage: Bacteria > Bacillati > Cyanobacteriota > Cyanophyceae > Oscillatoriales > Microcoleaceae > Microcoleus > Microcoleus sp. B5-D4. The sequence continues at coordinate 19,358 of NZ_JAUBTV010000104.1, forward strand.
CAACAAATCTCAATTAGCAACAAATTATACAGAAGTTGTGGAAAAAGCGCAGGTTGTGGCTGGGCCGGCACCAAGGGCGATCGCACTTCAAACTTGGGAACATAGAGACTACGACGGACTGTTCGACAAGAGCAGATTGGAGCAACTCGGACGAGTTAATATTAAATTGCCAGAGCGACTTTTGCAAGCTTTTGTGGCAGACGCCCAAGCTGATATGGCTGCTGCCAAAATAGCTGTAGAAGCTAAAGATTGGCAAGCTGTGGAATATCAAGCACACCGTCTCAAGGGAACTTCTGCTAATGTGGGAGTTGCTCTAATGTCGGATTTGGCCGCACAATTGGAGCATCAAGCGCGAGGCTTTCAATCTGAACCACCAGAGGTGGAATTGTTAAATATGGAGAGGATTGAGAACATATTAGTGAGTTTGTCCAGTCATTTAGTCCGGGTTCAAGAATTTGTGGAAACTCGAATGTTTGGTTAAGATATTACTCGCTCGGAGTCGATATTAGTCGGCGATTAAAATCGCCAGTACAAAAACGAAGTTTCTCTCGCTTGAGACTAAGAAATAAAGCGGTACGGTACGGAGGCTGCATCCTTAATATAAAAATTATAAGAGGGGAATTTTGTTTGTTTCTTTCTTCACTCCGTGTCCTCTGCGTTCTCTGCGGTTAATTTAAAAAATAATTAATTTAGCTATGAATTACGATACCAGTACAAACACTATTTTAGATAGCGATTCATTAGAAAATGATGAAAAACTTCTAACGCCTTTGATGACATTTGCTAGAGAAGTTTTATTGTATGAAAACGAGGCTATCTCTGAGCAAACTTCTGTAAATGCTGTGCCGTACCAGCCCGATGAAATCAATAATTTATGTGCTGACAATCTCCTAGCAAAAGTGGCTCGCTGCTGTCGGGAAAGCAAGGTGGGAAAAAAATTACCCACGGCTTTTTACGTTCACGTTTCGGCTTTGGCGACACTCAATCCTGTCCTCGGAATCTACGAAAATTGTGCCAGACGCACTCTCGAAAATATTGATGAAGCAACTTTAGTTAAAGTTTCACTCCATCAACCTAAAATCTCTTATCTTTTTTACCCTGATTTCGATACAGATGCTCATCCTGCTTTGCAAACCAGCATCCAAATTAATCTAGCAACAGGGGAAGTTAAATATTTCGATTACAGCAACAGCGAAAATCCCCCTGTTTTGCACCGTAAGGAAACTTTTGTAGCGGCGGATTATCCCAATTACGAAAAGTTTGCGAGGCTGACTCGCTGCGAGGAAAAGTGGGGACTGCTTGACAATACTAGCGTTATCGGCACTCGCAATGGTTGGCTCAAATATTTGGGATATTGCGGTGTAGAAATTCAAGATCATACTGTTGTCGAGCGTTTGAAACAGGAGAATAGTGAGCTATCAATTCCTAAGATCGAGCGACACAAAGCTGCAATGGTGCGCCACTCTCTTTCTAAACCCCTGCGTCTGGTTTTAGAAGCTGATTTAGCGAAGGACGGCGCGACTTTTTTTGACTACGGTTGCGGTTACGGCGGGGATGTTAAATATATTGCACAAGAGGGTTATGCTATTTCTGGTTGGGACCCATACTATCAGCCGGATACTCCGCGAATGTGTGCGGATATTGTGAATATTGGTTATGTGATTAATGTAATTGAATCTTTGGCGGAACGCCGAGAAGCTTTGCTAAGTGCTTGGGAATTAACTAAGAGTTTATTAGTTGTAGCGGCTCAAGTTTTGATTGATGATAGCGAACGAGGCCAAATTGCTTATGGGGATGGGGTGATTACTTCTCGGAATACTTTTCAGAAGTATTACGAACAGGAAGAGTTGAAGGTTTATATTGACCAAGTTTTGAATGTTGATGCAATTCCTGTGGCTTTGGGAATCTATTTTGTGTTTCGGGATGCAGCGGAGGGTGAAAGTTTTCGTGCTTCTCGGTTTCGATCGCACTTATCAACTCCCAGAGTGCGATCGCAAGTTAAGCGGTTTGAGGATTATGCGGAAATGTTGGCTCCTTTGATGGCTTTTGTGAGCGATCGGGGCCGCCTTCCTGTTAAAGGCGAACTAGCGGAAGAATCGGCGATTAAGGAGGAATTTCACAGTTTTAATCGCGCTTGGAGGGTGATTTTGCAAGCAACGGATGCGGATGATTGGGAGAAAATCGCCGACAAGCGCCGCCAAGATTTGCTGGTGTATCTGGCTCTGAACGGTTTGGGCGATAGACCTTCAATGCGCCGACTCCCAGCTCAAATCCGCAACGACATCAAAGGTTTGTTTGACAATTATCAAAAAGCTTGCACTTTGGCAGATTTAATGCTATACAGTCTGAGCAAACCTGATATTGTGGCGGATTGCTGCGAAGATAGTGCGATCGGCTACAAACAGCCCGGTACTCTTTCAGTTCACGTCTCTGCATTAGAAGAACTAGACCCTTTGCTCAGGCTCTACGAAGGCTGCGCCAACCGCACAATTGGCAGACTAGACGGCGCGACAATCATCAAATTTTACGCTCGCAGACCTCAGATTTCCTATCTATTTTATCCCGATTTTGACACTAACCCGCATCCAGCCCTTCACACTTCTATGCACATAGATTTGCGCGACCTTTCTGTGAGCTATCAAGACTATTCTGATGTGTACAATCCGCCAATTTTAGTGAGAAAAGAAGCTTTTGTTACTGAGAGTTATCCGCATTATGACAAGTTTGCGAAACTCACCCGCCAAGAAGAAAAGTTAGGTATTCTCGATCGTGGCGTAGTTAAGAAACATCGGGAATGGATGAAGTGTTTGGAGGAAAATTGCGTTAAAATTAAGGATCATAAGTTGTTTTGGCGATCGAATGCTGACCCCGAAAAATTAAAAATGCTACAAAAAGCGGCGTCGGAACGTCAGGCGCGAAAAATTGAGGTTAATGCAGGAAAGAGTGAACGAACCGCAGAGGACGCAGAGGAGGGAAAAGAAGATGGACAAAAGGTTCAGATTGAAGCAGTTGAGCGTGGTTAGAATTGCTATAATCACCGGAGCGATCGTTAGAGTCGATAAAAAGTAGCAGGCAAAGAGAGTCAGCAACCCGCTTTAATTTTAGGCGGTTAAGACCGCTATCTCGCTCTCCTCTGAACTCTCGCATAGACTGAGTTTCCAGCTTCGGAAGTTTTCTCATGAAAATAATTTGGGAAAGAATTGATAATTGGCTGGCAGCCAATGCACCTCAAGTGCTGAAAACTCTCAGACCTGGCGCTACTGATGAGGAGATTTATCGGGCAGAAGCATTCTTTGGTGTAGAGTTTCCCGAAGATTTCAAGCTGTCTTACCGCGTGCATAACGGTCAGGATGAAGAATCTTAGTGCGATTCGTTGAAACGTGAATCACGGTAATCAGTCCGTAAATAACGTTTCCAGCCACAAGGCTGAACTCTCGGTCTGATAAGGGTGCAAGTCCCTTCTGCCAGACTCAGGCATGACT
>NZ_JAUBTV010000105.1:0-12311 GCF_036705145.1 Microcoleus sp. B5-D4
TAGTGGAACAGGCATCTTGCCTGTTCAATTTTTCGGTATTAGCAACGGGCAAGATGCCCGTTCCACAAAATATTGGAACTCTAGTGGAACAGGCATCTTGCCTGTTCAATTTTTCGGTATTAGCAACGGGCAAGATGCCCGTTCCACAAAATATTGGAACTCTAGTGGAACAGGCATCTTGCCTGTTCAATTTTTCGGTATTAGCAACGGGCAAGATGCCCGTTCCACAAAATATTGGAACTCTAGTGGAACAGGCATCTTGCCTGTTATGGAGAATGAAGCCAGCCAAAAACATTAAACTTTTCCCGTGCGAAAAACTCTACCAATTACCTCTTCAATTGGCGGATCAGTAACAGTCAAATCTATCACTTCCAACTCCGCCAAAATCTTCGCCACACTCACCGTCAACTCTTCCCTTTTCACCAAAAACCGCACCGATTGTCCCTCAATAGATTCTACCTCCCCGTAAGCAAAAGCACTATCTTTGGCCAGCGGCTTAGCTAATTTTACCTGAACTTCCCGATAAGGTGCAAACCTATCCAGCAATCCGTCTAAACTGCCATCATAAACTAATTGCCCTTCATGGATTAACAAAACGCGCTTGCACAAAGCAGTAATGTCCGCCATGTAATGACTCGTCAACAGCACCGTTGCTTGATAGCGCTCGTTATATTCTCGCAGAAACTGCCTGACGCTAAACTGTGCGTTTATATCCAAACCTAAAGTCGGTTCATCTAAAAATAATACCTCCGGCTGGTGCAGCAGGGCTGCCATCAATTCAGCTTTCATCCGTTCGCCTAAAGAAAGCTTTCGTACCGGCTGATTTAACTTGCCTTCTAGTGACAGCATCTCTGTTAATTCTCCGACTCGCCGTCGATAATCTGCATCGGGAATGCCGTAGACAGCGGCATTGATTCGCAGAGAGTCAAGCACTGGTAAATCCCAAATTAACTGCTGTTTCTGCCCCATCACTAAGGTAATTTTTTGCAGAAAATCTGCTTCCCGACGGAAAGGAGTACGATCGCACACACTCACCGTACCCGCAGACGGATAAATCAAACCCGTCAGCATTTTCAGCGTAGTAGTTTTGCCCGCACCGTTAGCACCTAGAAACCCCACGACTTCCCCCGGTTCAATACTGAAAGAAATGCCCTCAACTGCTTTGATATTGCGGTAAGTGCGACTAAAAAAGTGCCGCACTGTGCCTTTAAGTCCCGGTTCTTTAATCGCTACCGGATAAACTTTGCTCAAGTCTTCAACTACGATAATTGGCATCGGCTCAAATTTTAACTTTTATTTTAATCTAGGATCTTTCCATCAGGCTTGTGCCAAGATGGAGCGATCGAGCTGTCTAGTAGGGTGCGCCAGCGATTGCTCGATCGCGAGTGAGGAAGTAACTGTGTTCTGGCGCACCCTAATAAGCTGTAGAATATTGCACAATATCCATGCTCACATCGCACCAAGTTTACAAATATGGTACTCACCCCAGATAATTCAGGCATCTCTCGTTTGGTAGGAGATAATTCTCCTGAAAATATTACACTTGCACCAGGACAACTTGCTAGTTTTTCTGGGGGACTTTGGATGCTGGGTGGCAATGATACTGTCAGGGGCTCGTCAGATGCAGAACGGATTTTCGGCAACGATGGTAAAGACAGTCTTTTAGGCGGTGTCGGCAATGATTCTATTTACGCGGGCAAAGATGATGACGATGTTTTGGGAGAAACTGGCGACGATTTCTTGACAGGAGATAGAAATAGCGATTTCCTTAATGGGGGTGCGGGAAATGATTTCCTGCGAGGTGGACGAGGTGTTGATTTGTTAGTTGGCGGTGATGGCAATGATACTTTAATTGGCGACATAGAGGTGGATATTTACCAAGGTGGTGCAGGGAGCGATGTATTTGTTCTGAGAGTCGATCAAGCGGGAAGCAGAGTAGTTGGAATTGAAGTTTCTGACGCGGTAATTGTGGATTTTGATAAGTCTAGCGATTCGATTGGAATTAGTGTGGCATTTACGAGCAGCAATATCTCCTTGGAAGAGGTAAGTTATAGCTTGAACGATCCGAGACTGCTGCTGATCGATCCTGCAACTATAACCGGGGGAACGAGTTTGTTAGCCAAGGGTGGCATCTCGCGGCAAAGTCTCGATCCCGATGGCAACGGCCGTGTGGAAGCTACTAATATTAGATTTGGTTTTACTAATGCTTTGTTGGGTACTGTTTTGAATGTGACCCCAGCCGATTTAAACGGCCGTTTTATTAGTGCTAATTCTTTGCTTTGAAGCAGCTAATTGATTAATTATATCTCAAGAACGGGCTCTCCGGCCCGTTCCACAAAAAAAACTCAGTTTTTGTGGAACAGGCATCTTGCCTGTTCTTCAGTTGCCCTTTGCCATTGCCCACTGCATCAAACCGGGGAACAACCGATAAGCTTCCGATGCCAAAAAAGCAGGGCCGACGGTAACTTCTGCACGCTGATTTTTCACAGCATCCCAGATAGCTTTAGCAATATCTTCCGGCTGAGTTGCCCACTCAGATTTCAGCATTTTGCTCATTTGCTGACGGCGTAATTCGACTGCAGGTTCGTCTCGATCGCGAAATTGAGCTCTTTCTAAAAAATCGCTATTAATCAAGCCCGGATGCACGGCGCAAACGTGAATACCTTGAGGCGCTAATTCCAATCGCAAACTTTCTGTTAAACCGGTTACTGCATATTTGCTGGCACAATAAGCAGTCATTTGAGGCAAAGGCATTTTACCACCTATGGAACCAACATTGACAATTGTCCCTGTTTTTCGTTCCAAAAAATGTGGCAACATTTCTTGAATTGTGTTAACGCATCCCCAAAAATTGGTATTCATTAATTGCTGCCAGTCTTCGGAGGTAGTGTGCTCGATCGCCCCCGTGAGACAAATGCCAGCATTGTTAACTAAAACATCGATGTTGCCGCAGGTATCTAGAGCTTTTTGGACGATCGCGCGCACTTGGTGAATGTCGCCGACATCCCCCGGAATAGCTACCGCAGAAGTGCCTTCTCGCTGCACTTGAGCCGCTGCTGCTGCCAATCTCTCTGGCTGGCGAGCTACCATCACTACATCGTAACCTTTACTTGCAAATAAAATTGCTGTTGCTTTGCCACTTCCTTGAGAAGCGCCTGTAATCAAAACTGTAGGAGCCATAGATAGTTATAAATTGTAAGTGGGTAATTAGTTTTTTGCGATATTGAAACTATAACAGAGGTCAGGTAATTTTAGACGCGCTCTACATTTAGAAGTATTGAGTATAGGATTTTTTTTTGTTTCGCGATCGGGCTTTGTTTAACGAACCGCTTTCGGCGCGTTAGCGAAGCGGCGCGTTAGCGCTAGGACACGAAGGAAGAGAGGAGAGGAGAGGAGAAGAAGAGAATAGAAATTATTCATAATTTGTGCGAAAATTGCTTTGTAAATTTTCGCAATGCCCAATGCCCTGTTTGGCCAATGCCCTGTTTGGCCAATGCCCAATGCCTAAAAAATGAATCTTCCGAAACAAACGCCTAATTGGTCGATCGCCCTAGTGTTAATTATTGGGGTTTTAGCCGTCTCAACTTCCTCAATCTTAATTCGGCTGGCTAACTTGAAAGCAGGGGCGGGCGGTTTGGGTTTCAGTCTGGTACTCGCGGCATCTCGTCTGACTTTATCTGCTTTAATTCTGCTTCCGGCTTGGCGGAAAATTCAGTGGAACGCCCTGCAACCGGGAGCTCGGCGCTATGCTGCTGCTGCGGGTTTGTGTCTCGCCCTGCATTTTGCTCTCTGGATTACCTCACTTTCTTATACTTCGATCGCCGCCTCGACTGCTCTCGTCACCACTAATCCTGTCTGGGTAGCGCTTTTGTCGCGCTTCTGGTTCGGCGAAAAACTCAGCAAAATGTCGATCGCTGGCATTACTATAGCCCTGACTGGGGGAATGGCGATCGCTGTGGGAAGTGCGGGCGCAGCTAATGCTGGCAGCAGCCAACTGCTTGGCGATTTCCTGGCTCTGGCTGGTTCCTGGGCTGTTAGCTTGTATTTGCTGCTGGGCCGGGAAGCTCAGCGGCGGGGACTGGGAATTGGTGGCTATATCGCGATCGCCTATACTGTTGCTGCGATCGTCCTGCTGCCTCTCCCCTTCGCCTTCGGCACTACTTATACTAATTACCCCGACATTGTATATTTTTATATTTTGTTAACGGCTGCTTTGCCTCAGTTAGTCGGCCACACCATTTTGAACTGGGCCGTAATGCAGATTTCCCCAACTCTGGTAACTCTTGCCATCTTGTTTGAACCGGTTGGGGCGAGTTGGTTGGGTTATTTGCTGTTTGGGGAAGTGCCGGCGCCGGCGGTACTCGCAGGTGCTGCGGTGCTGCTGTTGGGGGTAGCGGTTGCTACCGTCGGAGCCAAAAAAATTACTGTCAACAGTTAAGAGTTAACAGTTTTCGACATTGCCACTACACTTGCCGTGAGTCAGATTGACACTCCCCTGGCTGAAGCCGAGGGGATTCTTAATTCAGCGACTGACCTTAAAATGTTCTGTCCTCACGGCAATACTTAAACTTTTCAACCGTGGAGTACCACCAATTGACGAGTCCAATTCAGAAACACTCTCTTGGGATCTATCTCCAAAAGCGTACTAGAATATTTATCTAGAGTTTGGGTATGCCCTACCCTACTTAACAATTCGAGCGTAGAAAAGTTTATGTTTGCTGGATTGAAACCTACATTTTCGGTTTCGGCTGTAAGGAGTGTTTTCGCCGCACTTTGTCCCCCAGTTCATGCCTAAAAGTGTGTCTCATGTCCTGTTTCACTTCGGACAAAGGAGTTTAACCTTGACTGTCTTAGTCTACCATATTGTTCTGCCTTGTCCAACTTTTTAATAATTTTTTTTGAATTAAAAAGATTGGATTTTAGATTCAGGATTGAGGTAAAGAGAACAGGCAAGATAAATCCTGCAACGCCCTTTCATCCCCGGACTGAAGTCACGGGGTTTTCCGGGTATTGCTTATCAAACAAATTAGGGCTTAAAAACCCCAATAACTCATCAGTGAAATATCGATTCCCAACTATCAAAGATCTGAGTAATGACTAATAATACTCGGCTGCCTTTAGGAGAATAAAATTATGCTGCCAGAACAACTACAGCGGATCATCGGCTACTTTACCGAAGAAGCCACAGAACAGATCCAAATTATCGAACAAGGCTTGCAAAATCTGCAAAACACCGTGCCAGATCCCCAAAGAATACACCAGCTCATCCGAGCCTCGCACTCGATTAAAGGGGGAGCAGCTATGCTCGGATTTAGCAGCATTCAGCGCATTGCTCATCGGTTGGAGGACTATTTAAAGCTGCTCAGAGAATGTCCGATCGCCATTGATAGCAGGCTACAATCGCTCTTAACCGAAGTTTTTGATATTTTAGCAGCCCTCGTGTCCAAGGTTTCTAAGGGTTTTGGGCTCAACCACGAAGACGCAAACCAAATGCTCTCCCTCGCCGAACCGGTTTTTGACGAACTCGACGCTTACCTGAGATTGCGAATTCCCACTCGCCTGACTGTGAGAGCTACTACGGACGAACATATTCACGTTTTCTCCGGTTACTGCACCTCCATGAGCGAATTTTCCTCGGCTATTGCTTCGCGCGTCGGTTTGCTCGGAGGCACTATTACCCGCCACGATCACGATAGCCAGGGCATACGCCTTTGTATTGACATTTACCTGCCGCCTTACACTAGGATCGAAAACATCCGCCAGGCTGTCGAACTTTCCGGCGCTATTATCGGGACTGTTCAGACGCAGCGCGACTTTTCGCTGCTGGCGACTGCGGATTATCCGCTTTACCAAAGTGCGATCGAACCTCCCGCAATTTGCATCGGATGCCGCTACTATTACGGCAGAAGCGATGGCGGCTACCTGCTCAACTGCACGATCCATCCCCGCGGCCCGGAAGCAGAAGATTGTCGCGATCGCGAACCGGAATAACCGCTGAAAACTCAGCCCTCGGAAGCACGATTTGTCTCCCGAAAAACTCTTCTGAAACCCATATTTTCCCTGATTTTTTTCACATTACCCCCTGCCAATTTTTTTGAGTGGCTAGATAACTAGATCGGTCTCTCTTAGACAACTACATCCTTCTTCCTTCTGAAATATCCCCTAACAACGGATACCGCAACTCGAATTAATTGCATCATGCTTGCAGGATGAGCGATCGCCCAGACATTGATTGTCAGACAAGTGATTGCCATAACTAGCAAGATGTATGTCGGAGGCATTACTACTCCGATCGCGAACCAGGTAAAAACGTGAAATATCATTGCTGTAGCCCAAAGGCTGGCGACAACGACAGACGCCCAAACTTGTATTCGAGGTCGGTTTAGTCCTATCAAAATCGCTGTCTGCAAAGTAGTCAGCAAGTTTGCCGGAACTAAGAAGGCACAGATAGCTATGCAGTGGGTATGAGAAAATTCAGTAACTGTATTGAAGTCGATCATCAGTCTAATTGTCGGGCCTGTTGGGTATACTTAAAGAGCTTAGCGTGACTTGACTTTCAGATCTTGTCACCCTTACTTTAACTTAATATTTCAGTAATTAGGCCGCTCTGGAGACGCATTTCTCTCCCCCTTTTCCAGCAGGCAAAATTTTACCACAAATATTAAAGTTTTGGGAAATTATTAAACATACTGGAAGAATGGCAACAATTGCTATGATAATTAACATCGGGAAGCGATAGTATAGAAGAGCCAAGTCGGGAAAATTTCTAGAAGGCTGAGGCTGCTAGAACAGCAACACATACGGCAGGCTGATTTTCGACTCAATCATTTTTGATGCGCTGATTCTCGGATGATTGATTCTCAGTGTCCGTCCAGGGATCGAGCCATTATGCGATCGAACAATATGAGATTATTATGGAAAAGCCAATTTGCTATCAAATCTCAAATCATTAGAACCCTCTCGAAATTTTACAGCGGAAGACAAAGCAAATGGATCAACAAATCACAATTCCCGCACTCGAAGAAGTTGACTTGACAAACTGCGACAGAGAACCCATTCACCTATCGGGGCACATTCAGCCACACGGGGTGCTACTTGTTGTACGAGAACCTGAACTAGAAATAGTCCAAGTCAGCGAAAATACGCAAGATTTGTTAGGAATTGATGCAGAAAGTGCGATCGGTAAAAATTTGAGCTTATTATTCAATCGAGTTCAATTAAAAAAACTCAAGCTTTGTTTGCTTAATGAAAACTTAAAAACCGTTAATCCCATTAAACTCACTGTTGTCAAAAACGCAGGTAAATATTTAGAATTTGACTGCATACTTCACCGAGTAGAAGAAGTATTGATGGTCGAATTAGAATTAGCCACCAACCCAGAAAATCTTTCTGTTTTTAGTTTTTATCATTCAGTGAGAGCCACGGTCAGCAAAATTCAAAGCGCCCAAACTCTCAAAAAATTATCTCAAATAACTGTAGAAGAAGTCAGAAAAATATCTGGTTTTGATCGAGTTATGCTCTATCAATTTGACCACGAAGGCAACGGCGCTGTGATCGCTGAAGACAAAGCAGAAAATCTAAGTCCTTTCTTGGGATTAAACTACCCTAGTTCAGATATTCCCAAACAAGCCAGACAACTGTATGCATTAAATTGGCTGAGGTTAATCCCAGATATTAATTATCAACCCGTCCCTCTTGTTTCAGGAAACAATGCTGTTACCCCCCAGCCCCTAGACCTGAGTTTCAGCGTGTTGAGAAGCGTTTCTCCCATTCACATAGAATACCTGCAAAATATGGGCGTTGCAGCTTCGATGTCAATTTCATTAATCAAAGACAAAAAACTGTGGGGATTGATTGCTTGCCACAACTATACACCAAAATACCTCAACTATGAATTGCGCGCGGCCTGCGAATTTATCGGGCAAGTAATGTCCTTAGAACTGCAATCAAAAGAAGGAAACGAAGACTACGACTACAAACTACACTTAAAATCAATTCAAACCAAGATTTTTGAAGACATATCCACGTCCGAAAACCTGTCAGAAGTGTTAGTTAAATGTCAGCATAATTTGCTAGAAGCAGTCAACGCCCAGGGAGCCACAATAGTATTTGGAGACAATTGCTATCAAGTAGGGCAAACACCTCAAGGAGAAGCGCTCAAATACTTAACTAATTGGGTGCAAGAGCATTTAAATAAAGAAATATTTTATACAGACTCGCTGACCAAATGCTATCCAGAAGCTGAGGAATTTAAAGACACGGCCAGCGGGTGTTTGGCCATAGCAATATCGCCGACTCAGAAAATATACGTTTTGTGGTTTCGCCCGGAAGTAATTAAGACTGTAAATTGGGCGGGCAACCCCAACAAACCAGTTGAAACCGATGAAGATGGCAACCCTCGACTGTCTCCTCGGAAATCCTTCGAGCTGTGGAAAGAAAATGTGAGGTACAAATCGTTGCCTTGGAAACAATGCGAAATAGACGCTGCATTGGAACTGAAAAAAGCAATGATTAATATAGTGCTGTGTCAAGTCGATAAACTCGAAAAATTAAATACAGCACTAGAAGCCTCAGTCGCCAGAGAACGGGAAAAAACTGCTAATTTAAAAACAGCAATGTCCGAGCTGAAGCGGGCGCAAACTCAATTGGTGCAAAGCGAAAGAATGTCAAGTTTGGGACAGTTGGTGGCGGCAGTAGCTTATGAAGTCACTAACCCGATTAACTTCATCTACGGCAATCTTAGCTATGCTAATGAATACAGTCACAAAATGATCGATTTATTGCAGCTTTACGCTCAGCAATATCCATCGCCTTCGCCAGAAATTCAAGCACAAATAGAAATAGCAGAATTAGAGTTCATAGTTGAAGACTTACCGAAGTTGCTGGGTTCAATGAAAGTAGGAGCTAACCGCATCCGCGAGATAGTTCAGTCGCTGCGAAATTTCTCTAGAATTGACGAAGCAGAAATTAAACCAGTTGACATTCACGACGGATTGGATAGCGCTTTGTTGATTTTGAGTAATCGACTCAAACCGAAGCCCGATCGCCCCGCAATTCATCTCATCAAAGAATATGGTTCTCTGCCTTTGGTTGAGTGTTACGCAGTTCAAATCAATCAAGTATTTATGAATGTACTGACAAATGCAATTGATGCTCTCGAAGATGCCTTTATCAACAATAATTTATCGTCGCACGGCGGGGACAAAGAAGAGCCAGTTAAATACGGACAAATTCGGATCGTGACTGAACTTTGTCCCCGAGAAAAAGCCGTAGCAGTTCGGATCAAGGACAACGGTTGGGGCATGGAAGAAAAAGTTCGCCAGAAAATTTTTGAGCCGTTTTTTACCACAAAACAGGTGGGCAAAGGTGCGGGGATAGGTTTGGCGATTAGCCACGAAATTGCGGTAGAACAACACGGTGGCAAATTGACTTGCATTTCAGCCCCCGGAGAGGGAACCGAGTTGATTATTGAGATTCCCTTGAGCCAAACTCATCCCACACCCATTGTCAAGTAAACAAAGTCCGCGCTAGCGAAGCTATCCCGAAGGTAGGGAATCTACAAAATTCAAAAATCGAAAATTCGATTAAAATACAAAAGCAGCTAAGTAGATTTGAGCCAATTCAGAGGAAGCGACTGTGACTGAAAAAAATACCGCCCAATGGGATGTCGGCAGATTTGTCAAAACCTTGGCTTATTTCGGCGTCATTCCCTTCATTGGCAGCATTAGCTGGCTGCAACAACTCTTGGGAAGCAGCAGCAAAACTAAAAAAGACCAACCCAAACTGATACTGGTAGCCGGTGCTACCGGCGGCGTCGGGAAACGAGTTGTTAAGCGGCTGCAACAGCGGGGATATAGAGTGCGAGCCCTCGTCAGAGATGCTAAAAGAGCAACAGAAATTCTCGGCAATAATGTGGAATTAGTCGAAGGAGATATCACTCTGCCAGAGACGCTAACACCGCTAGTAACCGAGGGTGTGGAAGCAGTTATCTGCTGCACCGGCACCAAAGTTCAACCAGTAGAAGGAGACACCCCAACCAGGGAAAAATACTATCAAGGCATCAAATTTTATATGCCGGAAGTTGTCGATGTTCCCGAAATAGTCGAATACAAAGGCCTTAATAATTTAGTCCAAGCCGTTCGCCGCCAGCTAATTCAACCAGGCGACAAAACAATTTTTGACTTCACAAAACCCAGCCAAGATTTAAAAGAAACTTGGGGGGCCCTGGACGACATCGTGATGGGCGGCACTAGCGAAAGTTCGATCCGGCTGACAGACAATACAGCTATATTCACAGGCAATGTTTCTACTGCCAACTCGGGTGGCTTTGCGTCGGTGCGTACCCGCAACTTTGATCCTCCGCTCAATCTCACAGGATTTAGCGGCCTCCACCTGCGCGTCAAAGGAGACGGCAAGCGCTACAAATTGATTGTTCGCAACGAAGCTAAATGGGATGGAATTGGCTATTGCTATTCGTTTGATACTGTTTACAATACCTGGATTACTATCACCGTTCCTTTTGATGAGTTAATTCCAGTATTCCGCGCGAAAACTGTTAAGGATGGCTCTAAATTTGAGGGCAGCAGTATTTTTTCTTTTCAGTTAATGTTGAGCAAGTTTGAATATGACGGCGCGCTCAACCCGAAATTTACACCGGGTATTTTTCAACTGGAGTTAGAATCTATTAAAGCTTATGGGGGACAGACTTTGCCGCGATTTGTGATGGTGAGTTCGGCAGGAGTTACCCGTCCTGGCCGACCGGGAATTAACTTGGAAGAAGAACCGCCGGCAGTCAGGATGAATGATATGTTGGGGGGGATTTTGACTTGGAAGTTGAAAGGGGAAGATTGCGTGCGATCGAGCGGCATACCTTATACTGTTGTCAGACCTTGCGCTTTGACAGAAGAAGCGGGAGGCAAAGCTTTAATATTTGAGCAAGGAGACAATATTAGGGGCAAAGTCAGTCGGGAAGATATTGCAGAATTGTGCGTGGAGGCTTTGGAACAACCGCAAGCTTGCAACGTTACTTTTGAGGTGAAAGAGGGGGAAAATGGCAGTTCTCCCGGAGACTGGCAGGGTTTGTTTTCGGGAGTTAAATAACAATTGTTTGTAGAGGCTGATTAGTTTGTTACCCCTTGATTACTCGGCGGTTGAAACCGCGTCTACACAAACGAAGTCTGCCTCCGCAGACTAAGAAATAACTGGTTCCTAGGCTCAGCCTGGGAACCAGTTATAACCAATAACTAATAACTAATAACTAATAATTAATTTATGTCTGTTACTTTTTCCCGACGAAAACTGACTCCTTATTTGTTTTTGCTTCCGGCTTTATTTATTTTGAGTTTGACTGTTTTGTGGCCGGCAGTGCAAGCTTTTTATTTGAGTTTTACCAATTACGAATATGATTTAACTCAAATGCCGCAGTGGGTGGGGTTGAAGAATTTTTACAGGTTGTGGGGCGATCGCACATTTTGGCAAACTTTGACGAATACGCTGCTGTATATCACCTGCGTTGTGCCTGTATTGGTTGTTCTACCGTTGGGAATGGCGATTTTGTGCAACCAAAAACTTAAGGGGATGAACTGGTTTCGAGCCGCATACTACACGCCGGCGGTGATTTCAATGGTTGTCGCCGGGATTGCTTGGAAGTGGCTGTTTGCTGAGACTGGACTGCTGAATCAGTTGGGGGAATTGTTGGGTTTACCTCCTGTTTCTTGGCTGGCTAATCCGAAGTTAGCAATCTTTAGCGTCATGGCAGTTACTATCTGGAAAGGATTGGGCTATTACATGGTAATTTATTTGGCAGGGCTGCAAGCTATTCCGGCAGAACTTTATGAGGCGGCTGCTATTGATGGTTCTGATGGTTTGGGAAAGCACTGGGATATTACTGTGCCCCTGATGAAGCCTTATTTAGTTTTGGTAGCAGTGATTTCGGCGATTTCTGCTACTAAGGTTTTTGAAGAAGTTTATATTATGACTCAGGGCGGGCCTCGCAATAGTTCTAAGACTGTTGTTTATTATCTTTACGAACGGGCTTTTAAGGATTTGGAAATTGGCTATGCTTGTACGATCGGGCTGGTTTTGTTTTTGCTAATTTTGGGTTTGTCGATTTTGCAAGTTAGTCTTCAGGGTTTGACTCGCAATGATTAAGATTGGTGACTGATTAGGAGTGACTGAGATATTGCACCATTCTCATCTCAAGAACAGGCAAGATGCCTGTTCCACAATACATCACATCTCAAGAACAGGCAAGATGCCTGTTCCACAATACATCACATCTCAAGAACAGGCAAGATGCCTGTTCCACAATA
>NZ_JAUBTV010000105.1:12411-22097 GCF_036705145.1 Microcoleus sp. B5-D4
CATCAAATTGCTTGTGGGGAGTAGGGGTTGGGCGTCCCGCCATTCTAATTTCTACTAATTTTAGACTTGAATATCGAAGTAATGCGATCGCTCACGGTTTTGGGCAGGTCTTATTGGTGAAATCACAGGTATAAATATAGGGTTTCTGCCAGTTTAGAGGAATTTCTAATAAATCCCTGGTTCCGGTCATTCCCTGTCCCAGAAAGAGCAACACAGCGATCGAGTTCAAGATGACATGGATAGTGCGCCAGCGATTTGAACGGTCTTTGTAAATGTCTTCAATGATGGCAAGGGAAAAAACCATAATTAGCGCAGCGGCGATGCCAATGTAGTAGTGAGACCAATACCATTCATTGGTTCGCCGATAAACGCCATCCTGAGTGCCAAGAATCACCAAACCCGTACCTGTTAGGGTCGCAAATATGCCGCGCCATAAAGCGGGTGTCGCTCGATATAGCATGACCAAAGAACCCACAGTTGCAACAAACATCAGCACAATGAAAATGACCTGAAACGAGTTTTTGCTCCAAACATCCTTGCTCAAAATATGCTCAAAAATCGGGTAGGCTAGACCCACCAACGTCACTCCTACCACAGAACCTGACAGAATTCGACCTGCTTTGACGTGTTCTGAACCGACTACAGGTGGAATTTTGCTCTTGGTGTCGATCGCAATTTGCTTCCGACGCTGCATGGTTTGCCACCCCATATTGAGAACAATACCAAGCATAGGAAAAACAATCGCTACAGCTAAAATAGGATGCAGCAAAGCCAGAAAATCTTTAAATTCCATATATCACCTTTTTGTTGAAGAGGGTTGGCTTCATCGCTTCATCGGGAGCATCTCAATGAAAGCAGCCAATCTAGAAATTGGAGTTAGGAGCCAGGAGTCAGGAGTCAGGAGGAAAGAGGAAGAAGGAAGCACGAAGAAGAAGTCTTTTTACAAATATGAGATGCTCCCGGCTTCATCAACCCGGTTTTTGCGATACATAATATCATACCCGGTGATCTAAGCACAGTAAGTTTGTACTCAGGACTAATAATGATTATTCACCCCCATATAGAGGGCTAAAGTCCTGACTACAAACACGCTTTATGAGGGGTAATTCACCGGAGATGTTGAGCAATAAGAAGATATAGCAATCCTAAATCATTTGTGAATTTCTTACTCCCTCCCCAAGGCATCGGGGAGGGTTGGGGTGGGGTAAAAATTTTACGATTCATTTAGGATTGCTATATAGCAGTTGTCAGTTGGGTGAGCTACAGGTTTCTCAATTACGCAATCGAGCAATTACAATTACCTTGTTCTCAGGGAAATGAAAACTGCTGGCGGTCATGTCAGTGCCGGTTAGCCACTAATTCCCTGCATCACTTTGAGCCTATATGTTACTAGGCTTTCAGTATTGAATAACTCCTAGCGACAGTCAAAGCCCCTCTCCACCCAACTCAAGCAAATGACCCGGATAATTTACAATTTTAAGACCTAATTTGGAACGGTTTAACCCTTGAAGTTTAGGGAGGTCGTCAACTAATTGAACTCACTGCCAAAGAGTTTGATTTGTTAGAATTTATACAGCAAAATTTCCGTCAAATGATAACCCGCGACCTAATTATAGAAAAATTCTGGGGTAACAATAATATGGGCGAGTCACATATTATTGAAGTGTATATTCGTGCGTTACGGATTAAATTAGAAGCAAGTAACTCCAAACGCCTGCTGCCTAGTGTTCGGGGAGCTGGATATGTGCTTCGAGAGCAAAAGTGATGAGGGGCGGATTTACAAATACTTGGCAGATAAAGTATGAATACTGGTGAACCCGCTCCTATTATACTACCTATTTTTTGGTGAAAAATCTACCTATAAATCCGGTCGTTCCTGATAATCTTCCGCAGAACTAGGGTCTAATTCCCACCGACTTTCATCTCGATGTTCAAGCATATCTGTTGTGTGCAAAATAGCCCCATCCGCCATCTCTATGCCCGCAGCGGCTCCGAGTTCGTCAACCATATCCAGGTCGGGAGTAGGCGCGGTTCCGCCCACCGATTGCTCGCCCGTAGCACTTTCTTGTTCTGCAGCCGGATCGCCATCCTCGCCGCCGATTTGGGAAGTGGAAGAGTATTCCGAACTGCTGTCCTGCAGAGTTGTTATGTCGTCTGGGCTCACTCCCGGTTGATCAATGACGCCGGTACCGTAAGATTCGGTAATTTGTTGAGGCAATTCGCCCACATTATCGCGTTCTGTAGTTGTTTTTGGGTTGCGTTTCTTTTGCTGTGCCACAATACTTGCTCCTGTTTCTTTTTGAACTCAATTAAATTTAAAATGTCCCAATTTGGCTTTAAATGAATTGTTTTTAGTAATTGTAGATGGATATAATTAAGTCATATAATAATTCCTAATTTAAGTTTTTAGCTTCTATCCCAGGAAATATATGGATTTTAATCGGCTATTTCATTGGGAATACAAAAAGCGATCGCCCTTTTGCAACGGGCGATCACTTTTTAATGGGGATGTTAATTCTATTCGGGAAAATCAGGAATTATCCATTTGGGGGGTTCCGTCCGTTTCCTTCTCACCGCTTCCTCTGCTATTTCTAGCATTTTATCCAGAGAAGTATTTTCAATAAAGTTGGACGTTGCTTCTGCGTATTCCCGCTTCGGGCACTTGTCGCCCAGAACGCAGCCATTGACGCAAGCTACAGCACAATCGACAGTGTTCTCCACCATAACTTTTTTCCTTTCACGGTTCCAACAACTAATAGGCAGGTACTCTGGGTGAATTTGTCAAGAGACTGCTCTATATCTTTATTTTACTTCACAAATTGTCATCAAAGGTCGATCGCCAGGGCAAAACTGTTATAAAATCAAAGCAACCTACCTAATCTGCCGATCGTGAGTAATTTTCTGCGGCGCTTAAAACTTTTACCTTGGCGAGAAATGCTGCAAATTGCCGCCCTCGTCAACTGCATCGTGGTTGGATTGGAGTTATTTTTAGCCTGGGGTTTCACGCAATCGCGGCCAATCCGCAACGTCGTGACGCTTCTTTACGGCTCATCCCTCGGAACATTGATACCTTTCGCTGCTGCTGTGGGAATGGGAGCTTTAGCAGTGTACTTTTTAGAGTATTGGCAACAACAATTTTTGCTCAACCGAATTAGTTTGTGGGTTTTAGTTTTCTGCGTGCTCTTGGGTTTGGTGTTAAAGTCATTCCTACCCATCCCTCCTTTATTAGCAAGTTTATCGGAAACTGCACTAATCGGAGTTACGGTGGGAGTTTTTTGGAAGGGCCGGCCTTATTGGCGATAGTAATGCCATTTTAAATTTTAAATTTTAGATTTTAGATTTTAGATTTTAGATTTTAGATTGGCTATGACTGATGAATATTCTGGTTTGGGGGTTGTCTATAGTTACATTTTTTTGTGAATCTAGTATAAGGTGCCAATAGCGGACACTAGCCAGAAAAATTGTGCGCTATTGGCACCTTACAGAAGATAAATTGTGCAGAATTACCGATCGACTAAAAACACAATTCTCAATTCCCCAATTTCATCGCATTTCAGGAACTCTCACAGTCTCTGTAGGAGGCATAATTGCCTCTTTAGCATTCAACTTTTGATTCAACTCCCGAATCCGGCGCGACAGCAAACGAATAATATTCACCGCAATTCCCGGCGTTTCATCAATCGCATCGTATAGCTGCATTTGAGTCAGCATCAAACACTCGGATTGTTCGACAGTAGAAATAGAAGCCGATCGAGGTTCTGCATCAAACAGCGACATTTCCCCGAAACAAGCCCCCGCTTTCAACTGTGCCAAATCCCGATCGCCTATATGCACGCGCACCGTTCCCGATACCAAAATATAGAGAGACCGCCCTTCTTGTCCTTCCGTAAAAATCCTGTGCTTGGAAGGAAACGAAAGTTCATCCATTACCGATGCTAGACGCACGAGAAAATCATCCCGCAGTTCCTTAAAAATCGGAACCTCCCTCACAAACAATAGGCGTTCGACGCTTGTTAACATAATGAGATGCAGTGATTAATTTAAACTTAAACAAAGGAAGAGGAAGAGGCATTGGGCATTGGGCATTGGGCATTGGGCATTGGGCATTGGGCATTGGGCATAGTTTCTTTTTGTTCCCTCTTCCTTCTTCCCTCTTCCTTCTTCCTTCTTCCTTCTTCCTTCTTCCTTCTTTACCTTTTCCCCCCAGCACCCAACTCTGCCATCATTTCTTCAACTTGAGCGGATACCAAATTATCGGGGTCATTTTGCAGCCTGGGCAACAATTCGACCAAAGCCCGGGGCGAGGCTATTTTCAAATAGGCTAACACTGCTTCGCGGACAAAACCCGTCGGGTGTTGCAGACAGACGAGAGTTTGTTGAGCCGTAAGACTCCAGCGCGCTTCCCTCGCCAAGTGAAAGCAGCAGGCCAAAGCCCAATCCGAAAGGAAGTGGCGCAATTCTAGCAAGCGGCGCAAACGATCGCTAGGCGCTAGAGGTTTGTAAACCATCAATTCCGAGAGGTTGCTCAATTTTTCTCTTTCCGAGTGTTGATCTAACAAATTGATGAGCGATCGCTTCCTAGCTATATCCACAGTATTGTCGAGAATTTCCAATCCCCTAGCAACCAAAGAAGGTTGGCCAGAAGCGATGTTGAAAGCAGCGGCTTGTACCGTGTCCAACGGATAAAGAAACTTCATCAGCAAAAAACACCGCTCCCTAGCATCAGCTTCCAACCCCGCCAGAGCCCGCTGCAACAATTGAGCCGTATCGTTCCCAGGTGCCCAGGTGCTGTTGGCTTCCCGATCCGAGAAATTGCCGTAGCTCGTTACCCCAGACAAATCTACCAGACCTGCATAAATTTGACCGATAAACATTAACTCCTGTTCGATAAGAGTTTCCAAGCCGCTACGGCCGATGCGGTCTAGAACCCCTTCTATCCCCGCTTCCGAAGGCATTTTCAACAGGATGCGGAGGATATTGCGCCTCGTCGTTCCCCAAGCCGTCATCAAATTGCTCACCAAAATGTCGATCGCCTCCACAGTTCCAATTTGACCCAGAGCCGTCCAAGCTTGCAACCTGACCAAATCCGACTTGTGGATGTCCTCAGCCAAATACACGAGCAAAGGAATCGCGTCGTTGTGAAGTTTGACTATAGCCTGCAAAGCCGCTTCCCTAGTCGATTTGTAACCAAGTCCGCGTAGCAGCGAAGGATAATATTCTTCTGAATGAGTAGACGAAATCACGTCTAACAGAGCGCAGCGCACTCGCAGAGATTCATCTTGCAACAGATTGGGGATATGCAGCCGCAGTCCTTGCAAATAATCAGCTTCTCCCAGAGCCCGCGTCCCCATAACACGTTCCCGCTCTTGCTTGTGTGTCAGCATTTGCCGCAGCGTATTAGTAGCCTCTGCCTTTTGCTGGCGATCGCCCCTTCTCATAATTAAAGCAGCCGCCGTACCCCGCACCACCGGATCGACCGTCGGCTGCAAGTACGGCCGCAAGCTCTCAATATTCGGTTCAGCTTCCGTCAGCCAGATGTAGCGCAAAGCCAAAGCCAGCACCTCCGGCGGCAAGGATTGCTGCGAGAGTGCGCGGACAGATTCTAAATAAGCGGGGTTCGGGTGTTGTAGCATCGTTTCCAAGCTCTGGCGCTGCAAACCAGGGGACAGCGAATCGAGGATGGGAGCGAGAACTTCTCCGACATTTTTGGGGTCAATTTGCGTCAGGAGTTCTATGCAAGAGCGCTTTTCATCTTCGCCCCCCGGCTTTTGTAGAGTTTCCACCACTGCGCGCTTGAGAGCTTTGAGGTCAACGTCTGTGACGCCCAAGCGCCCCCGCTCCGCACTTTTGACCAACAAACCCACGTATTGAGAGCGGATCAACCATACGACAAACACCCACAACAGCGCCAATATGACGATCGCGCCAATAAATATCAAGCTTTGCTGGTCGTGAAATACATTTTCGTCTTGCTGAGGGAGTATCTTGCCTGTCACCCACAGCATAATCAGGATGCCTACTCCTGTAGCTCCGCAGGACAAAGGTTCGCCCACACCGTTGACCAAAGTTTGAATTCCCGATCGAATATTGTCGGGAATCGGTTGAAATAAAACCGGGCTAACGGTTTCCAAAAGCGTGTAGTGGAGCAGTTCGTCTAAAAATCTCAGCAATATCAGGCCGATGAACACAGATACTAGCTGGCCCAGAGATGCTCCTATGGTCAGCACCCCGAGTATAGCGATGCCTGCCGGCAAAATCATCGCCGTCACGAATACACCGATTCTTTCCACCAACCGACTCGAAGCGAACCACTGAGTCGCCACTTGAAACAGGCCTTGTATGCCTTCATAAATGCCCAGGAAGCTAGCGATCCAGCTAGCTCCGTCCCCCGGGTTTTGGTATTCTAGCTGGCTGTAGAATTGGAAATCTACCAGCACGTAGACGACTTCTGCGAGGATGAAGAAACTGACTAGAGGTACGGCGTATTTTTGCAGCGGGCCTGTAACTTTGCGGGCGGTAAATTCTTCTTGGTCGTCGTCTTCGTCGTCATCCGTCCAGTGAGCCGTTTCCGGGAATGCTTGGCTGTATTTTTCCGTGAGGTAGTACAGCAACACCGAGCCTGTCGCCACCATCAACCCCGATATCAGGGTAACGTTTTTGAGTCCGACTACGTACAGCAAAACAGGCAGAGAAAATCCGCTGACTACTCCAGCTACTAGATAGCCGCTACTGACTAGCGGATAGGTGCGCTTGATTTCTCTAATATTAAACAGTTGGTTGGAAGTGATAGAAGTGTTGAGGTCATTGAGGACATAGCAAGCTTCCACCCACAGCCACATCAAAAAAATAGTAATAAAAGCGATGCTGATGCCAGCTATCTTAGTATTTTCGTAGCCAATTCCGAATCGAAACAAAAATAGCGGTACCGACATCATGCCCAGAACCACTACGACGGTGCGCCTCAGCGGCAGGATTTTTTGCAGCCACGAGTAGACAAATCCCAAGCCAGAACCGATAAAGGCGCTGGCTATGTAGATAAAAGGCATTTTGTCGGCACCGTACTCGTCTAAAAACAGACCTACTGTGCTGAGTTCCAGCCAGATCAGCCCGACGGAGGTTAGAGTGTAGACGAGGAACATCAGTAAGGTTCGCTCTACTTCTTCTGATCGCAGGTTGAGCGATCGTAGCACTCCTTGTCTTACTCCCGCCGAACCGCTGATTTGAAAATTTTCCATGCAGCGTTGATTTCCCTGTGTGGTAGCTTATTCCTGACTAACTTCCGAAGTCATCAGCTATCAGTCACCAGTTTATGACTGATGACTGCTCACTAATGACTATCTATTTATACTTTTTTCGGCGACAGCAGCATCATCATACTGCGTCCTTCTTTTTTCGGCGCTTGCTGCACTTCTGCGATTTCCTGCAAATCTGTGGCCATGCGCTTAAGCAAGTCCTCTGCTAGGTTGCTGTGTTGGATTTCCCGACCTCTGAACATGATCGTGGCTTTTACTTTGTCCCCAGATTTGATAAAGCGGTCTGCTAGTTTGAGGCGCACTTGGTAGTCGTGTTCTTCAATTTTGTAGCGCATCTTCACTTCTTTAACATCGGCAGTGTGCTGCTTCCGCTTTGCTTCTCGCGCTTTCTTTTCCTGCTCGAATTTGTACTTCCCATAGTCCATTACCCGGCATACGGGCGGGTCAGCTTTGTCGCTGACAAGTACGAGATCCAGTTCTTTTTCTTCTGCCAGGCGCAGCGCTTCTGCAGGCGTCAATATCCCTAGTTGCGCGCCGTCGGTATCGATTACCCGGATTTTGGGGTATCGAATATTTTCGTTGATCTGGGGTAGGTTGCGATTTTGTCTTCTTTCAATCACAGGCATGAATGGTTTTACAAGCAGTAGTTTAATAGCGAAGCTTTTTGATAGTTACAGGTTTGATCGGTCAATTTTTCACGATTGACGATCAAACTGTTTTATAAGGTGTTACCCTTACCGGACGTACTACCGCGCCCTGTGTCCCCTGCGCTAAAGCCTTGGGGAATATTTGGACTGATCGTAAATGAATTCTTACAATACTTGCTATTCTACTCACTCTGGCTGAGTTTCTGCCTAGTTTTATTTTAACTTCACACACGATCGCCCGCCCCCTTGCCCGATCGATGACAAAACCGTCAAAAATTCAGGGTAAAAGCTTAAGGATGAGGTAAAACCGCTTTTCCTAGCCCATCTCGCCCGGTCTGGCAACTCCCCCAAGTCGCCTGATTTGCCTTGTAGAATAGGTATAAGCAAGTGTAAATTTATGTTGCGATCTGAGGCAAAATTGACAAATTCTCTGCTGTGGCACCAACGGGTGGGAACTCAACGAGACTGGATGTGGCGGGGTTGGCAAACTCGCTACACTTATTTGCGGCCCGATGGGGGACGAAATCAAGGCGCGCTGGAATTTCAAGATTCTGCGGCCGAACCAATTGCCGCGCGCGCATCGGGAACGCCGATTATTTTACTGCACGGGTTTGGAGCTTCGATCGGTCACTGGCGACAAAATCTCGCCCAACTAGCCGAAAACCAAACGGTTTACGCCTTGGATTTGTTAGGGTTTGGCGCTTCCCAAAAAGCTCCGATCGACTACTCTGTGTCTCTGTGGGTCGATCAAGTTTATGATTTTTGGCTAACTTTTATCAGAGAGCCAGTAATATTGGCAGGAAACTCGATCGGCTCGCTAATTTGTCTGGCCGTAGCGGCGGCTCACCCGGACATGGTGGCCGGCACGGTAATGATTAGCCTCCCAGACCCCTCTGTGCGAGCCGAGGCGGTGCCTGGATGGCTGCTTCCGGCGATCGAAGCGGTTGAAAGTTTGTTTGTTTCTCCGATCGTACTCAGGCCTCTGTTTTATTTTGCCCGCAAGCCTTCCTTTGTCCGCCGCTGGGTTGGCTTTGCCTACTCCAACCCCGAAGCTGTTACCGACGAATTAGTGGAAATTCTAGCAGGGCCCGCAGGCGATCGGGGAGCCGCCCGCGCCTTCTGCGCTTTATTTAAAGCTGTAGGCAGTTCAAAATTTTGCCCCAGTGTCAAGATTGTGATGCGAAATTTAACAATCCCCATGCTGTTAATTTGGGGCAAACAAGACCGGATGATTCCCCCTCGGTTCGCCCGACCCCACCAATTTGTCGAATGCAATCCCAATTATGTAGAGCTAGTTGAATTAGACAATGCCGGCCACTGTCCCCAAGATGAATGCCCGGAACAAGTAAATCAAGCAATTTTGAACTGGATGAGCCGGAATTTTGCACCTAGGGGCGAGAGCGAATTGCAGCACTGTTGATTAGACATGGGGCAGTGGATTACTAGGGGAAAAAAATAACTTGCAGGTATCGATCCCGCTCAAAAATAAATTTGCTAGAACTCGATCGCACCGGTGGTATTGTATAGCAGATGTTGAAAGCTCTAGGGGCGAAGCAAAGCGGGTAAAAAGAAGTCCTGCAAGAAGGCGCAATCGACCGCTTAGGTTTCAAAAATTAAGAACGTCCTCACCGTCAGGGCAGTTGCTATAGTACAAAACTTCCCTATCTTGAGAGTCAGTCGATTTGATCTTCGAGATTGACTCCCCAGCGGCTATAGCCTTTCTCAGAAAGATGAGGTACAATAACAGCAGTGTGTAAACCAGTTAAAAATATTTGACGATGTAACT
>NZ_JAUBTV010000106.1:0-22033 GCF_036705145.1 Microcoleus sp. B5-D4
AATACTTGGGCTGATGTGATCAACCGCGCTAACTTGGGTATGGAAGTAATGCACGAGCGCAATGCTCACAACTTCCCGCTTGATTTGGCTGCTAGTGAAGTCACCCCAGTAGCAATGGTTGCTCCTTCTATCAATGGCTAAGTTTTAGTCTGAGATTGACAAAAAGCGCTCCTAGAAATAGGGGCGCTTTTTGTTTTGGGAAAATATTTTTACTGCGACGATGGGAAGTATCGCAGCCGCCAAGGGAGTTAGATCGAGCTTATTTGAGATGGCAATTCGCGGAGATAACAGTTCCCTCGCTTCGGGTAATTGCTGTTAGGCTGGATTGAGGTTGGCTATCTGCTGGGAGACTCACTCATGATAAATTCAAGTTGCTTTAAACATCACAATACATTCATAATTTTCTAGATCGAGAAATCGGTCAATTTGTAAAGTTCCTATTTGTTCAAATCCCTGTTTTTGGTGAAACATTAAGGAACGAGTATTAGCTATTGGCTGGGAAACAATAAACAGCGAAATAAATGAATTTGGAAAAACTTGATAAATTTCTTTATACATAAATTGAGCAACACCTCTACCCATCCAATTTAACTTGGTTGCTACTCTTTCGAGATAAAAATGCCTATCGCTTGTGACTCTTTTCTTAAAAACTTCATCTTTCCAGATAATTTTATCCAAGATTTCATCAGATATTTTGGGTTGTGATATAGCCACAAATCCTAGAATTTCCCCATCGGTTTTAGCTGACACAAAATATCTGCATGAATTATTTAAGCTTTGGACAATCTCATCTTCAGTAATTTGTGTTAGCAAAAAGCCGCGCTCGATCGACGTATTTTGACCGCGCGCATGAGAATTGTGAATATTGACGATCGCCTGTATGTCCTCTCGATCGGCTTCTCTAAAAGTTAGATATTGCATTGCATAGGGTGTAGGAACGCTGTCATACATTTGCGATTTTAACGCTCAGGTTTGTCTATTCTAACAGCTAGATATAGATCGCATACCAGATTTAGTTTTGTAAATATTTTAGGGGCGATCGCCTTGGGACAATATCATGACTGTAGGTATGTCTGCACTTGTGGGCGATCGCAAATAACTTCCCGGTAGCGTCGCAACTGCTATAGTGTTTCCCAACAAATCGAATAACTCAACGCTATAACCTGTTTCTAGTCCCTCAACGTGATGCTGTTCTACAACCGTACCGATATCGCCGGCATCAAGTCCTTCTTCTGGACGGTTGCACAGCAAGATGACATCTAAATAAAGTTTCATGAAGTGCTAAGAAGCTACTGCAAAATCGGTGTATTGCCGCATCCCAGGCTCGTGAAATGCCAACACGATATCTTCCTTGGGAACCCCTGCGCGCACCAAATCCGTTGCAATCCCATCTTCTGTCCAGTCTTCCTCGATCCAGAATTTGCGATCGCGAATCCGAACGTAAACAGCCCATCGATTTTCGATTTTCGATTTTCGATTTTCGATTGAAGAATAGGAGAATAAATGACCGTTTTGTGCGTCGGTAATTAAGAATGTTTCGAGGTCGGATTGAGGAGGGCGGTACAATTATAGATACTCGGTTAAAATATGCTCTATTACTTTGGGATACTCAGTTAGTTTATCCATTGCACTATTTTCTATACTATCGATCGACCTTTTTTCCCATCGCACTGCGCGAATTGCGATCGCATCAAATCCCTGATTCAGTAAAAGCTAGGTTCAAATCATCAATCAACCCCAATTTTTGGGCCCACTCTGTTAAGTAACCCCGATCCAAATTATCAGATTGGACTTTCAGAATTCCCAAAACATCATGCCATTGTTTTTGAGACTGAGACTGTTGCCGCCAGAGCAGTTTGGCCAACACAATATCTTCAGGAGAAGCCACCCAAAATTGTTCTACACCAGCTTCGTCAAGCGCTTCTAATCGTCGTCTTGCCATTTTTGAGCGATCGAATTCAGTATTAGAATTCAGCACAATATCAGCGTTCAATACTGAAGTCATGTGAGTGACGCTCAACACCATCCCTCTACCCTCTTGAATATCTTTGACCGAACCTGGAGGGCAGTAAAAACCAGCCGTTTCTAGTGCTTCAACTAATTGAAAAATATTGTGCCGGAGCAATTCAATTACTAAATCTAAATCGCGTGTTGTTCTCGGGTCGCCATAGACAGAAGCGGCAACGCCTCCTGTAATATAATAAGAGATACCTAATGTTTCAAAAATTGGGTGCAACAGTCTAGCAATTTCGCTGGGGTCTTGCGTCCACATAGAGGGCTCACTGGTGGGGGTTAAAATTGGCAACCACTTGCTACCTAATATCGATCGAGCAAATCGCTCTTTGTAGGTTGAGGGACAAGCTTTTTTCATCCCGCGCAAGCTAACAGTTTTTGCCCAACGATTTAATTTGGCCCCCATTTGCCACCGTTGGGAATTGGTGAGTTGTCGCAGTAGGTAAAAATCAATTGCATCAGCTTCAGGAGTTTTATCATCCGACTGGGAACGGTATCCAGGTTTGATGGATATTTTCGGTATGGATTGAATCATTTTGCTTGTTGATTTCCCTAATTCTATACATCATATCAGTTAACAACGCTCACTTTAGTTCTGTCTGCACGGGTTGGCGATCGCAAATAACTTCCAGGTAGCCTCGCAACTGCTACAATGTTTACCAACAGATCGAAAAACTCAAGGCCATAACCTGTTTCTAGTCCCTCGACGAGTGCTATTGATTTACCACTCCTCGCAGTTCCTTAATGTCGATGTGGATTCCTTGACGTTTCAGATATTGGCTCAAGTTAATCTGGATGAATAAATCTTTGAGCTCTTCAGCAATCTCTGCCGGGGGATTGCCAGATAACGCAGTTGCAATTAGACGTTCTGCCATTCGTAATTCGCCACATTCAATCGCTAAAGATGCTGCGCTGCGGTGAAGCACAGAACGAGTGGGTTCAGCATCAAGGGCGCTAGCGATTAAGGCTGCGGCCTGAGTTTCTTGTTCAAAGGCTTGGCGCGTCAATTGTGCAGCCAACTCCAACGCACCTCTTAAGCTGGCGACTGCCGCTGCTTCGGCTAAATCCATTGCTTGTTTGTGGAGCGATTGAATCTGGCTCATTGGAGTACGGTTCCTTCAGGATTTTGCTTGGCACTAATAATAGAAATCGGTCGGCTGAACTCTACTACAATGATATACGCTGGCAAGCCTTGTGCGTCTGAGGCGCGGGTTTGTTCAGTTTTCAGCTTGACTCTAGTATTGATTTGACTTTGATTGCCTTTGCGAATTCCAGAAACCTCTAGCCGAGCCATTCGCTCAAATGGCAGTGTGGTAGCTGAATTTTGACTTCCTAACCAATAGTCAAATCCAGTTCCTTTGCGAGAGCGTTCAATGACTGTGAGATTTGTTAATTGCAAAATTAACAGGAATGCGATTCCATAAGCAGCCTGCTCGGTAGTATATTCTTCGTCATTCCAACATCGTCGGGTTTGCTCGGTGACTGGCTGCCAATCTAACTTGAATGTGGCAGAAAATTCTCCCTCAACTTTAAGTGTTACTCCTGGTTGGTGAGCTTCATCGGTTAGACAAATCGCACCTGCTTCTGCGATCGCCGCTCCAAAGGCAGGTGTAATTGCAGGGAGTCCCTGGCTAAGGCTTTGTAAGTTTAAGATTTGAATCTGGCTCAAAGCGACGTTGCTCTATGGAAAGTAGATATTCAATTTTACTCTCAGTTGCGACAATTTGAGTCGATAGCCACTATTTTTAGACGATCGCCTTCATCGACTTGGGGTCATCATCGCGATTGTACTATTTCCTCTACTTACACAGCAAAACTATTAACAAGTTTAACTGTAGGTCTATCTGCACTTGTGGGCGATCGCAAATAACTTCCAGGTAGCGTGGCAACTGCTACAGTGTTTCCCAAAAGATCGAAGAACTCAAGGCTATAACCTGTTTCTAGTCCCTCAACGTGATGCTGTTCTACAACCGTACCGATATCGCCGGCATAAAGTCCTTCTTCTGGACAGTTGCACAGCAAGATGACATCTGAATAAAGCTGATAGTTTATATCGTTCTCTGTTAACTTGTGAATATCGAGCTTATTTCAGATGGCAATTAGTAGAGATGTGCGATCGCGCGGGAGTCAGAAACCGGGTTTCTCACCAAAATTTCGGTGAGATGCCAAAATTATCGCAGAAACCCGGTTTCTTGGATTTGGGTCGATCGCGCGGGAGTCAGAAACCGGGTTTCTCACCAAAATTTCGGTGAGATGCCAAAATTATCGCAGAAACCCGGTTTCTTGGATTTGGGGCGATCGCGTGGGAGTCAGAAACCGGGTTTCTTCCCAAAATCGGGCGTGAGGATGCTTAAATTATCGCAGAAACCCGGTTTATTGGAGTAGATGCTAAACCCTAACTACCGCCAATCCGAGCGACATCGCCAGTAATCGGTAGGGTGCATCAGGCAAAAACCTTAAAATACGCCCGAAAATCTTGATGTCTGACGCACCCTACATAGGCTTTAACTATCTTAACAAATTTATAAAACCCACATTCCGCAGCCTCAACGATCACAATCGGTTTTTACTTATTTTTATCCCGCAATAAAACTATAAATTATACTAAAATACCGTACATTAACGGTTAAAAAGCTGTTTAAAGGCATAATTTATTACTTTAAAGATAGAGTCTTCTGCGTAATTATTCTGTGTGACACCCCAAAGTGCGGAATGTGGGTATAAAAGGTCAATATCTAACTATTATTGACGAAGCCTAGCACTATTGCTAGCATATAGCTTATAAAGTTGACATTATTGCTTGTGTAACTTTTATATCCAATCAGTCGTACCAGTTTCAAAGAGGTTGATTATGCGAGTTAAAGCCTTTCGCTCCTTGTTCGCACTGATTCTTAGTTGTGTAATTGCTTAGAATGGTTTTGCAAGTCCAGCTTTTGCTGCTAGCGATTCAGTCGGTTCATTCATAAACGGTTTTTGGTATGCTGTTGGTGGCATAGTTGGTGGGGCAACAGGTACTGTAGTCACCTGTTATACCGTTGATGTTCTTATTGCTTCGGTTGCTCCACCAGTTGCTGTTTATTTAGCCCCAATGTGTGCTACTACCGGAGCGGTTGGTGGATTTGGTGGTGGTTTAGCATGGGCAAAGGCAATTGCTGGAGCGCACTAGGCTTTAAGCTGTAACAGTTGGAAAAAAGTGGGTGGGTATACAATCCCACCCATTTTTAGTTTGTAGCATGACAGCGGCATAACACCGTTAGATGAATGAGCAATCGCTTAGGAGGCGTTACTAAGTCAATGGATAGAGATACATTAAACCTTAATGATCCTGTGTTTTCATCAGATTATAGAAATCCTAAAAAATCTCTAGATACAAAAACACCCATAACAAAAATATTCTTGAGTAGCATTTGACATAAAACAAAATATGCGGTATGTATGAAAATATAAATATGGGTATTTGTCCCGCAAAGGCAGATCAATAGTTAGCCATCACTTAACCTTCAGATGAATCTATATGGATCTACCTGATTTGCTTTATGAGAAACCGGCATTACCAGCCGAGGAAACCTTTGACCGCTTTGTAAAAAACTTGGAAGGTCAAAAGATTTCAGACTTCCTCCCCGGGGTGCCAAAATTTGAAAATGCTGATTATATCTTCAGCAATGATAATGTTAGCCCAGAATCACAAACTTTACAGACCGACTTTGGGGCCAGTGATTTATTTCGATATAAGCACATTCAGCTTGTCAAAAAGTATCTTTCGGAAGGTCGGATGAATCTCTGTTCAATTTTTCATAGGAACCAGTCGAGTAGGGTGCGTTAGGCGGTAGCCGTAACGCACCCATACTAATACTAACTACCCCCAATCCGGGCCACATCGCGAGCGTTTTCTTCAAACGCAGCCGTCAGCGCATCATCACCGCTTAAACCCGATGCGATCGCCCTTTCAATAGCCTGCAACACCCGCTTATAATCCCTCGGCATCACCTTCACAAACACCGACACCATCTCATCCCACGCAGCCAAAACCTTCGATGCCTTCGCACTTCCAGTCAAATCAACGTGAGTTTGAAGCATCTGCCGCAAATCGCTAATTTCCTCAACATCCTCCAATTTTTCCAAATCCACCATCGACATATTGCAGCGAGTAGCAAAATCCCCCGCCTCATCCAAAATGTAAGCAACACCGCCACTCATACCCGCTGCAAAATTGCGCCCGGTTTCGCCCAAAACTACAACTTTGCCGCCAGTCATGTACTCGCAACCGTGATCGCCCACACCTTCAACTACTGCATTCACGCCGGAGTTACGCACCCCAAAACGTTCGCCCGCCATCCCTCGGATGAAAACCTCGCCGGATGTCGCGCCGTAAAGCACTACGTTACCGACAATCACGTTTTCTTCCGCGACAAAGGTAGAAGCTGGCGACGGATACAAGATAATCTTGCCGCCGCTGAGCCCCTTGCCCAAATAGTCGTTAGCTTCGCCTTCGAGTTCCAGGGTGACACCCTTGGGCACGAATGCGCCAAAGCTTTGCCCAGCGCTGCCTTGGAAGTGCAGGTGCACCGTGTCATCCGGCAAACCTTCCCAGTTGCGTTTGGTGATTTCGTTGCCGAGAATTGTGCCGACAACGCGGTTGACATTGGTAATCGGCAGTTTGGCCTGTACCTTTTCGCCATTTTCGATCGCACCTTTGCACAAATCCAACAACACCGTCATATCCATCGACTTTTCCAACCCGTGATCCTGCGCCATCTGACAATAGCGCCCGACATCCGCCCCAACCTCCGGCTGATAAAGGATTTTCGAGAAATCCAAACCCTTAGCCTTCCAGTGTTCCACAGCTTGCTGAGGTTCCAAAACATCAGTGCGGCCAACCATTTCATTCAGCGTGCGGAAGCCCAACTGCGCCATAATTTCCCGGACTTCCTGCGCGATGAAAGTCATAAAGTTTACCGTGTGATCGGGGTCGCCGGTAAAGTTTTTCCGCAACAGCGGGTCTTGGGTCGCCACGCCCACCGGGCAAGTGTTCAGGTGGCAAACGCGCATCATAATGCAGCCCAATGTCACCAGCGGCGCCGTCGCAAAACCGAATTCCTCAGCGCCAAGCAAGGCAGCAATTACTACATCGCGACCGGTTTTCATTTGACCGTCAGTTTCCACGACAATCCGGCTGCGGAGATTGTTGAGTACCAAAGTTTGGTGAGTTTCCGCCAGTCCCAATTCCCAAGGTAATCCCGCGTGTTTGATCGAAGTTTGCGGCGAAGCGCCGGTTCCGCCGTCGTAGCCGGAAATCAAGACGACATCGGCGTGGGCTTTCGCAACCCCGGCCGCGATCGTCCCGACTCCAACTTCCGACACGAGTTTCACGCTAATCCGCGCTTCCCGGTTGGAATTTTTCAAGTCGTGAATCAATTCGGCCAAATCTTCGATCGAATAAATGTCGTGGTGAGGAGGAGGCGAAATCAAACCCACACCCGGAGTCGAGTTCCGCACCTTCGCAATCCACGGGTATACTTTTTTACCGGGCAACTGTCCGCCTTCACCGGGTTTCGCGCCTTGCGCCATCTTGATTTGCAGTTCCCGCGCTTGGGAAAGGTACAAGCTGGTAACGCCGAAACGCCCGGAAGCAACTTGTTTGATCGCGCTGTTTTTCGAGTCGCCCCGATCGTTCGTCCAAGTGTAGCGATCGGGATCTTCCCCGCCTTCACCGGTGTTCGATTTGCCACCAATGCGGTTCATCGCTACTGCTAGCGATTCGTGGGCTTCTTTGGAAATCGAACCATAACTCATCGCCCCAGTTTTAAAGCGTTTGAGAATAGATTCGATCGGCTCAACTTCCTCAATGGGTATCGATTCCCGCTGCTTGAATTGCAACAAACCGCGCAAGGTAAAATGCTGCTGGTTTTGTTCATTAACCAGCCCAGAATACTGTTTGAAAAGCGTATAACTGCCCTCGCGCACCGACTTTTGCAGGGCGTGAATTGTCTGCGGACTAAACAAATGCGCCTCGCCTTCTTTCCGCCACTGATATTCGCCGCCAACATCTAGAGTATGTCCGCTGGATGGGCGATCGGGGAATGCGTGATTATGGCGCAAAATTGCTTCTTGGGCGATGACTTCGAGGTCTACCCCTTCAATCCGGGAGGCTGTCCAAGCAAAGTATTTATCGACTACGGATTTGTTTAAGCCGATCGCCTCAAAAATCTGCGCGCCGCGATAACTTTGAATTGTAGAAATCCCAATTTTCGAGGCAACTTTCGTCACCCCTTTAGTTGCGGCTTTGACGTAGTTTTTGCAAGCTGTTTTGTACTCGACATTTAGCAGCAATCCTTCGCGGATCGAATCGGCGATCGTCTCAAAGGCTAAATACGGATTAATCGCGCCGCAACCATATCCAATCAGTGTCGCAAAGTGATGCACTTCCCTCGGTTCGCCGGATTCGAGCACGAGTCCCGCCCGCGTGCGCGTACCTTTACGGATCAAGTGGTGGTGCAGGCCCGCAACTGCCAGCAGCGCCGGAATTGGGGCTTTGTCTGGACTGATACCCCGATCGCTCAAAATGAGGATATTCACCCCGGAGGCGATCGCGCTGTCTGCTGCTGCAAAAACCTCTTCTAAGGATTGTTCTAGACCTTTCACACCGCTTTTGGGGTCAAACAAAATCGGCACAGTAACGGACTTGAAATTGCCCTCATTTACGTGTTGCAGCTTAGCTAATTCTTCATTGCTGAGAATTGGCGTTTTCAGTTCGATTAAATGACAGCTTTCCGGTTCTGGTTTGAGCAAATTGCGTTCAGCGCCGATCGTAGTTTCGGCAGAAGTTACAATTTCTTCGCGGATCGAATCAATTGGCGGATTGGTAACTTGAGCAAACAACTGCTGGAAGTATTCGTAAAGCAGTTTTGGTCGGTTGGAAAGCACCGCCAGCGGCGTATCCGCACCCATTGCGCCGACAGCTTCCACGCCATCTTTCGCCATCGGTGCTAACAGCAACCGCAGTTCTTCAAAGGTGTACCCAAATGCCATTTGCCGCTGCAATAATGTTTCGGGATGAGATTCTGGCAATGTCGGCGCATCTTTGAGTTTGGCGATTTCGACCATGTGCTGGTCGATCCACTGGCGGTACGGGTGTTCTGTGGCGATTTTGGTCTTAATTTCCTCGTCAGAGACGATGCGGCCTTCCTCGGTATTTACCAGGAACATCCGCCCCGGTTGCAAGCGACCTTTTGATACAATTCGTTCTGGGGCGATCGGCAAAACTCCGGCTTCCGATGCCATAATTACCAAGTCGTCTTTGGTAACGCAGTAGCGGGAAGGGCGCAAACCGTTGCGATCGAGCACTGCCCCGATCGATGTACCATCGGTAAATGCGATCGAAGCGGGGCCGTCCCAAGGTTCCATCAAGCAAGAATGGTATTCATAGAAAGCCTTTTTCTCGTCACTCATCGACTCGTGGGCTGTCCAAGGTTCGGGAATCATCATCATTACGGCGTGCGGCAAAGAACGCCCAGCCAAAGTCAGCAATTCCAAAGCATTGTCAAAAATCGTCGAGTCGCTGCCTTCGATATTGATTAAATTGGGGATTTTCTTTAAGTCATCGCCGAATAGTTCCGACTCGAACAGCGATTGCCGCGCGTGCATCCAGTTAATGTTGCCGCGCATCGTGTTAATTTCGCCGTTGTGAGCGATGTAGCGGTAAGGGTGCGATCGTTCCCAACTCGGAAAAGTATTGGTGCTGAAGCGCGAGTGAACCAGGGCTAGAGCGCTTTCCATGTCTGGGTCGTGGAGTTCGGGATAGTAATCGCCGACTTGCACCGGCATTAACATACCCTTGTAGACGATCGTCCGGCAGGAGAGTGTGGAATTATACCAGTAGGGGTCTGTGTTAGTCCTGCGAATCGCATTGTGAGCCCGTTTGCGGATGACGTACAGTTTCCGCTCGAAAGCCGCCTCGTCAATACCTGCGGCGCGCCGGAGGAACACTTGCTGCATGAAGGGTTCGCTAGATTTGGCGGTGTCGCCGAGGGACGAGTTATCCGTGGGAACATCGCGCCAGCCCAGCACTTCCTGGCCTTCTTCTGCGGCGATTTCCTCAAAAATGCGTTTGCCGTTTTCCCGTTCAGTTTGATTTGGCGACGAGTAAATCGCGCCAACGCCGTACTCGCCGGCTTCGGGAAGTTCGATGTTTAGGGCCGCTGTTACTTTTTTGAGAAACTTGTGGGGCACCTGCATCAAAATCCCCGCCCCGTCTCCGGTGTTGGGTTCGCAGCCACACGCGCCTCGGTGGTCGAGGTTCAATAGGATTGTCAGTGCCTGCTCGACAATTTCGTGGGATTTGTTACCCTTCATGTGTACGATGAATCCGACTCCGCAAGCGTCGTGCTCGAACTGCGGATCGTACAGACCTTGCTTTTGTGGCAGTCCGTTGCTGTTCATTTTGATGCTCCTGTCAAAGTGCCGAAAAGATGTTGATCTAGAGTGGATGGTGGGATGCCGATCGATCTAGTATCATTTATTATAGGTGGATCTACTGCATTGGGTAGATGCACGAAAAAATCAAAGCTGATGCGATCGAGCGTAAAAAAATAGTTAAAGCCGATAACTTACCTATGGAACCCGGAGGTTAAAGATTTATGCTTAAAGACTCTTCAATTATTAGCGTATCTCCTGAGATTATGGGCGGGACCCCAGTATTTGCTTGTACGAGGGTTCCGGTACAAACACTTCTGGACTATCTAAAAGCAGGAGAATCCATTGATGATTTTTTAGATGGGTTTCCCACCGTAACTAAAGAGCAAGTTATCGCGTTGCTGGAACAGGTAGAAAAACAGCTCGTTGGCATGGTAGCATAACCCATGAAGCTTCTTTTGGATGAGTGTATAGATCGCAAATTTGCCAGAGAATTTGTTGACTATGAGATAAAAACAGTTCCACAAATGGGATGGGCAGGTGTAAAAAATGGTCAACTTCTTGCACTTGCAGAAGCAGAGTTTGATGTTTTCATCACCGTCGATCGCAACTTATCATTTCAACAAAATTTACCACAGTTTGATATTGCGCTAATTGTTCTACAAGCACCATCTAATCGCTTGGCAGATTTGAAGCCTTTAGCTTCAAAAGTTTTAGCGATTTTAGCAATGGCAACTACTGAACAAGTTACGATTGTCAGTGCATAGTTTTAATAAATACGCTCTATGCAGTTATTCCCAACTACTCAATCCCCGATCGCCAATCAACTCTATCATAACTTTATCGCACTGTTAGTCCGACTTTATCCTCAGCGTGTGGGTGACATTCTCCACCAGCATTTTGCTTTCTCATCAGCAATGAGCATTTCTGAAAAATTGCAAAAAGTCGATCGACTCAAAGCGTGGTTAGATAGCTTTCGGCCGCTTTCTCCCACCCTGGTTGCAGAATTGAAAAAACTTTACGACGTTCGGTTCACTTATCACTCCAATGCGATTGAGGGAAACACCTTGACGCAACGCGAAACCGAATTAGTCCTCGAAACCGGCATTACTGTCGGTGGCAAAACTTTGCGCGAACACCTAGAAGTCATCGGACATCGAGATGCGATCGACTACATTGAAATGCTAACGCGATCGGACACCGCGATCGGTGAATGGGAAATTAAACAAATTCACAATTTAATTATAAGGGCGATCGCCCCGGAGGAAGCTGGACGCTATCGGCAGTTAGATGTCAAAGCCGCCGGTACCGAATACCTCTATCCGCCTCATTATTTGCTTTCGGGTTTGATGCCGGAATTTATCCAATGGCTCAACAGTGATAAAATCCGATCGTTACATCCGTTAGAGTATGCAGCCGAAGCACATCTTCGCTTTGTGTCGATTCATCCATTTCGGGATGGTAACGGACGGACGGGACGGCTATTGATGAATCTCCTGCTGTTGCGGGCTGGATATCCCATTGTGATTATCTCTAACCAGGTGCGTGCTGCCTACATCGATGCGATCGCAGAAGCACAGCAGCATGGTTCTGGGATTCATCCGCTCCTGGATCTTATTGTAGATGCGGCCCGATACTCGCTGATCGAAACCTTGCAAATCCTAGCAACCGCTAGCGATAGCCAAAGTCAAGGGCGGCCTTTCTATCAAGAGATGCTAGAAGTTTTGCAACAGCAGTCTCAAGACCTGGATTAGATGGGAGGCCCAGAAACCGGGTTTTTGCCCAGAAGACGCCCTACAGCCGGAAAAACCGCCAAAAACCCGGTTTCTTTGGTTTAGATACGTAAGTCCCGTTAAATAAAGAATCAGCAGCCCCAGATAAAGATTTGATGTAGATTTGGACGATCGCGCCCATGACAGGTGACAACAGCTATGTTGGTTTTGCTATGGTTGTTAAGGCAAGTCGATCGGGCTGAGCGCAACTCTTGCAAAACTCTACAGTCGGCTAACCAGTCCCCGCAGGTGGGCTTCGATTTTAACTATATATTAGTTAATCTCAAAAAACAACGTCGTTTACCAAAGGATTCAGCAAGCAATCCTCAAGGAGTGAAAATCATGGTTCAGATTCAAGAAATTTCTCAAGTATCTACCCTGCACGCACCTGCAGCACCCAACGGAATAGCCGCTACAGAATTGCGGCCTTGGGGCTCGTTTACGACTCTAGAAGAAGGCCCAGGATATAAAATTAAGCGGATCGAAGTTAAGTCGGGACACCGCCTCAGCCTGCAAATGCACCACCACCGCAGCGAACACTGGATTGTGGTTTCTGGTACTGCAAAAGTTACTTGTGGCGAAACTGAACAAGTTCTGTTTACAAATCAGTCTACCTACGTTCCTCAGTGCACTTCTCACCGCCTGGAAAATCCGGGAGTTATCCCCCTGGTTTTAATTGAGGTGCAGAATGGCGAATATCTCGGAGAAGATGATATTATCCGCTTTCAAGACGATTATGCTCGTAGTGAAAAAGCTAAGTAACTCAAGTTGCTAACAATATAGGGGTAAGGTGC
Source organism: Microcoleus sp. B5-D4 (assembly GCF_036705145.1). Taxonomy (NCBI): domain Bacteria; kingdom Bacillati; phylum Cyanobacteriota; class Cyanophyceae; order Oscillatoriales; family Microcoleaceae; genus Microcoleus; species Microcoleus sp. B5-D4. The sequence continues at coordinate 12,992 of NZ_JAUBTV010000106.1, forward strand.
GCGGCCCGGCGCACTTTACATTCTCCGGGTAAGGTAGAAGCCTAGGCAGATTCTACATTTTCAAAACTCAACATTACTTCCCAATTGCCAATTACCAATTACCAATTACTCATAATGATTCATCTGAGCAAAACAGCAGCAACAGAAGTAACGCGCCTCAAGTCGAAGCATCCGAACCCCAATGCTTTATTTCGTCTGGGCGTGGAATCGAGCGGCTGCTCCGGTTTGTCTTATACAATGGCATTTGACGATGCGCCAGCCCCAGAAGACGCTGTATGCGAGTCGGAGGGAGTTCAAGTGGCGATCGACCCCCAGCACTTAAAATATCTCAATGAACTCACCTTGGATTATTCAGAAGACTTGATGGGCGGAGGTTTCCGATTTCACAATCCCAATGCCGCCCAAAGCTGTAGCTGCGGCAACTCCTTTTCTGCCAAGGAATAACCAACCTGTAGGGTGCGTCAGTTGCAGATAATTATTCAATCTAAAATCTAAAATAGATTGACGCACCTGACAAAATAAGCAATAACCAATATGATTTAGAGTGCGTCAGTTGCAGATAATTATAAAATTTAAAATCTCAAATCTCAAATTTAAAATTTAAAATCTCAAATCTCAAATTTAAAATCTCAAATCGTATGATGACACTCAAAGACTTAGAAAAAGTCCAAAAAACCTTCAAAGAAGCCGGTCAAGACTACCAAGTTGAACTAGAAAGCGGGAAGATTATCATTGTGGGCCCGTCAGACATTGTATCTAGTGAAATTGGCATTCGCTTGAGTGCCTTTCTCTTCGTTTGGGTGAATCCCCGCCGTTTGGGTCGAGTTTTTGACTCCGCAGGCGGCTTTATCTTACCTAATGCTAACCTTACAGCACCTGATGTTTCTTTTGTCCGAGCCGCACGTCTGAGGCAAAGTCCCCGTTATTTCGGAGAATTAGTCCCAGACTTGGTAGTAGAAATTAAATCACAGAGCGATCGCATTAAACCGCTAGAAAAAAAGATTCATAATTTCCTAGAACTCGGAGCGCAAGTAGGAATTTTGATCGATCCAGATGAAGAAACTGTAACAGTTTATCGTCAGGAACGTGAACCGATTGTGTTGGGAAATGAAGATATTTTGACTGTCCCCGAACTTTTCCCTGGTTGGGAATTGCCAATTGCTGAACTGTGGCCGCCAATTTTTACTGAAGCAGAAACTCAAACTGAAGCCTAATAAAGTTTATGCAGATTTTACATAGCCAGAAATGCGAAAAACCTCTCTTCTCTTCCTCTGTGTCCTCTGCGCTCTCTGCGGTTAAATAATTCCTATGCAACCGTAAACGATATCAGTGCAATGGAAAAGCTTTCAATCAAGCTGGTGTACCGAGAATCATCCACTGCATTAACTGCTGCCACTCTGCAGATTGAGCTAATAAATCTGCATCGAATTCATTTCCCGCATCCTGCGAAAACTCGGCGAAAGCTTCCGCCCAATTAATTACTGTTTCCACAGGCAAATAAGGCGTATAATTCCAAGAACGCTGCAAAAACTCTACCATCTCAACAGAATGACCGGTGCGGTACAAATACCAAGCAATCCAAACTAAGGTACTGTACTTGATTTGCTTTTCCAACAAACGTATTTTATCCGGCAATTCGGGGCGGGAAAAAAAATTATCCATCACTGCGGCGAGGGATTTAGCCTGCGGTAAACCTTTGTACATGGCGCTTTGTTCGTGCTGGCGGTAGCAAACAGTTACTTGCTGCAACCACTCTGCTTCGCATCCCATTAAGGCTAAACGCAGCACTAAATCTGTATCTTCTGCCGGTGGAAATCGAGGATCAAATCCGCCGACGCGCTTTAACCACTGACGGCGAAATACCATCGCGCTGGGTAATACTGGTTTCCACCGCAGCCACATTTCTAAGTCTAATTTAGGGACGTTTTGCCAGGGTTTGACATCTTTTAGCGGTTCGCCTATACTATTAACTAGACGCCAACCGCTGTGGACGATTCCTAGATTTGGTTTCGCTGCAAATACAGCCATTTGTGCTGCTAATTTGTCGGGGAAAAAGTAGTCATCTGCATCGAGAAAGGCGATAAATTCTCCTCGTGCTAGCTCAATACCGCGATTTCTGGCAATCGAAACTCCTTGATTTTGTTGGTAAATGTAGCGAATTCGATCGCCATATTTCTCTAAAACTAATCTGGTATCGTCTCGGGAGCCGTCGTCTACTACAATAATTTCCCAGTTAGCATAGGTTTGGTGCAGAACGCTATCTACGGCTTGGCCGACGTAATCCGCGCAGTTGTAAGCCGGAATTACTACGCTCACCAGGGGGGTGCGATCGCTCGTAACATTACTCATAATTAATTATCTTAAATTCGATTGCGTCTTTATTTTACAATGAGCGTAGGGTGCGTCAGTTCCTGACGCACCCAGCAAGGGGTTATTGTGTTCATTAATTTTGGTTCAAGAATTTGCCAGGGTAAGTTGTCGTGGATTAAGTATATCTTGGGGGCGAATTGCTGAAGGGTAGCGATCGCCTTTTACCTTCAAATACTTGTCAACTATTTGCAAAACCTGTTCGGGATTGGCTGGCTTGCTCAAAAAATCGGAAGCACCTGTCAATTTCGCTCGCGTGCGGTCAATTATACTGTCTTGACTGGTCAAAAACACGATCGGAGTTTCCCGAAAAGCAGGTGCTTTTCGCAAAAAATTGCACAAAGCAAACCCACTTGTCTTCGGCATTACCACGTCCATAAAAATTAAGGCAGGCTTTTGTTTGGCGAGGATGCCCACTCCCTGCATGGGGTCTTGAATTTTTAGGACTCGATATCCCTCCGGCAACAAAATTTGCTCTAAAAATTCGCATACTGTCGGACTGTCATCGATACAAGCAATCAAAGGGCGACCCGGCCCAGCCATCGCCGCGGCCAGGCGCCACTGTTCTATAGGCGACGGCAAGTCTGGTACTGTTCGGAAATTTACTAAACCCTGTTTGATGTAATTAACTAAAGCGCGAGTTGCCACTGTCACGCACTGCTTTTTCTTAAATGCAATATCCCAAAGAGTATTCTCGCCGTTGAATACGTTACCCAAAGCGATCAAAGAATTAGAACTAAATCGATTTTGCTCCAACTGGGCCGACGGTTTTAAAAGCGGTGCTTGTTCTGGATCTACCAGCCACAAACCCATTGCTTTCCACTTCTGCCAAATTTCTTCTGTACAACACAGAATTTTCTCTACTTCTGTTAAAGACACCAGCAAAGAAGAGGTAATTGTAGAAAAATATTTCTGGGACGGACGCCACTCCCGGCGCAAACCCGATTGACCGATCAGGGCAAATAACACTTCGGAAAGGCTGGTGTGGACGATCGCCCTAGCTTGTTCCAGACTCATTTCGCTGGCTGCTATCCCTCGCTGAAGCAGTTGATATTCCCACAGTTCTCCAGCATTGAGGTCTCTGAGATCCACTTGAAAGTTTCGACAGTGTTGCCCGATCGCCCTGTACCAGCGCCTCGATCTGTGCGATCCTCCCGTGGCATAAACCAAACTACCCTGAAAAAAGTAAAGTTGCCACTGTTGTTCCCCTTGCTCTAACACCAGTTTCCCCGTTGCTTGTTTCTGGCTGAGTACAGCCAGAGTATGGGACAACATTTTGTATCCGATTGCGGTAGCAGACATATCAACTCGCATCCCCTGTACTCTGTTTGTACCATTATATAGCTGCTGAGTTTTGAAAGATAACAGTAATATTACTGAATTTGGGTTAAGAAACACCACTAATTGTGCGAATTTCACCCTCTTAGGGAGTGATTCCCCTCGGTAGTTTTAGCCATGAGGATGTAACGCCTATTTGCACTATTAACTAATAACTAAAATACTATTTTTGACTAATAACTAATCGCCCTCGCTATCTGCAGGAGGTACTGGATCGTAACCCCCTGGATGAAAAGGATGACAGCGCAAAATCCGCTTAACTGCCATTGAGCTGCCGCGGGCGGGCCCAAATCTTTCTATTGCTTCGATCGCGTATTGCGAACAAGTTGGCTGAAATCTACAGGCGTTAGGCAGGTAAGGAGAAATTCCCATTTTGTAGCCTCGGATTAATCCGATCAGCAATATTTTCACAATTTTTACCTCAGCGATTGATTAGATTTATAGGCCAATCTCGTCCGGTCCCGCTGTAAGCTAGGTGAATCTAGGGGATTCCCAGCGGTTAGAGTTCCGCCAACTTTTCCCGTACCAATTATACCTTTTTTCATTTTTATTTTAGATACTTAAAGCACAATTTGAGGAGATAATATGGTACTTGTCTCTGAGTTCGCTACTTGACCGATACCTAAAAAATTACCATCTCGATCGTAAACCTGCAAGGGATAGGGAGGTTGGGGTATTGGGTTGTGGGGGGGGTGGTTGCTACTTTCCTCATAGGGCCCGATCGGCGTTTCGGGAATCGGGAGGCGCTGTCCTTGAAACCAGCGTTTGGTATATTCAGGGGAAAGGACGATCGCCCCTAAATGTCCCAAAACCGCCGATGGCAAAATCGGGCAGAATTTATTTTCCTGCAATTGCAGTTCCAATTGTTCAAAAGTTAGACTTTCCTCGATCAAAAAACCGCTACTTTCGGTGCGAGTCAAACAAGCCAAAGTACCGCCTGTCTTCAACACCGCACCCAAATCCCGCGCGATCGCCCGAATGTAAGTGCCCGCCCCGCAGGCGATCGACAAATCCAATTCAGGAAAATCCCCCGATCGCCAATCCAATATTTCCAGCCGAAAAACCTCAACATTTCTAGCAGCAACTTCCACAGTTTCGCCTTTTCTAGCTAACTCATAAAGGCGTTTTCCTCCCACCTGCACCGCACTAAAACTCGGTGGAAATTGCTCGATTTTTCCTAAGAATTTTGGCAGTGCAGCTTGCACTTGTTCCAAACTCAACTCCCGCACCGGTCGAGAATGGATAATTTCTCCTTCTAAATCGTCAGTAGCAGTAGTTAAGCCAAATCGAATTGTGCCTCGGTAAGCTTTATTGTGTTGGAGATATTGCAGCAGTCTGGTTGCTTTGCCCAGGGCGATCGGCAAAACGCCAGTCACAGCAGGATCGAGGGTTCCTCCGTGTCCGACTCGCTTGAGTTTCAATAGCCGGCGCACTCGCCCCACGCAGTCGTGAGAAGTCATGCCCGCAGGTTTGTTGAGATTGAGAAAACCGTCAATAGTCATTAGTCAGTAGTCAGTAGTCAGTAGTGATGAGTCAGTAGTCAGTAGTCATTAGTCAGTTGTTATTTGTTATTTATTATTGGTTATTTGTCATACCAAATCCTGCTTAAATAAATTTCTCTATCTTAGTCTGCGAAGGCAGACTTCGTTTGTGTAGTTTGAGGTCAAAAGCGGTTTCAAGCACCGAGTCTCATAAAATGGTTAGCCAACCCGGATTTTGTATCAGTCAACAGTCAACAGTCAACAGTCAACAGTCAACAGTCAACCGCCAACAGTCAACCGTCAACAATTCCCAATTAAAGAATAAAGTCTGCCTGAGTGATTGAAGTGCGGGTAACTCCGAATAAAGTAGCCAGAGTTTCCTTGGTGCTTGTAAGCTGAATAATTGTACTCGGCGAAGTTCCGGTTCCAGCGGAAATGGTGAGTTCGCCAAAAGTAAGGCCGGCAGCCAAGCGAATTCGATCCGTACCATCAGTAAAATCTGTAATCACATCCCCGTCTGCGAAACGCCCGATCGCAAAAGTATCGTTTCCGGCGCCACCAGTTAAAGTATCTCGGCCGCGATCGCCCGATAAACAGTCATCGCCGATGCCACCAAACAGCGAGTCATCGCCGGCACCCCCAAAAAACGTGTCATTACCCGCGCCGCCCAACAAAGTATCGGTGTCTTGGTTGCCAAATAGCAAATCATTACCCTCGTCGCCCAGCATTGAGTCAGAACCTTTGCCGCCGTAGAAAGTATCGTCGCCGGCGCCGCCCAAAACGCTGTCACGGCCGGCACCGCCGAACAGTCGGTCATTGCCAACGTCGCCCAGCAGTGAGTCATCGCCGTCGCCGCCGTAGAGGGAATCGTCTGCGCCTAAGCCCAAAATGCTGTCAGGCCCACCCAAACCAAATATCAAGTTAGCGCCCGCAGTACCCCTGAGAGAGTCGGGGCCGCTGGTGCCGCGAGTGCCGCCAGCGGCCCCTCCGGGACTGGTACCGCTACCGCCAGTGGGGGTTGGGGTTGTGATGGGAATTGGTACAAGTGGCACTGCTGATGGCATGATTCTGAAGATGGGTAGAAATTTGCAATTCTAACTTAACTTAAAAGCGGAAGTTATAAGCACGCCAACCGCCCAGATCAGAAATATCGATCGCATCCGCCACAGCATAAGGTTCGCACAAAAAGCCCTGCACCGTCGAGCCGTCCTCCAACACCAGCGTACCAATTCCCAAGGGCGGGGGAATTTTAGCGACAAATCCGCCGAAAGCCGCGATCGACAACTCCCAAACTTCCACCTCGATCGCGCTACCGCCCTCTATCTGACGCACCAATCCCGGCTTGCCCAGAGCAGTACCCGTCAAAGCATACAGCTTGTAAATCGGGCTGGTACGGCAGGCGCGAACTAAAACGCCTCCGAGCTCGATTAGTTGATAATTCAGCGGCTCACCGCTTAAATGAGCGCCAACCACGGCTATTTTGACTCGTTCTTCTGAGGAAGATTTGGCGGCGATAGCGGGTTCCGGGACGGTTGGCAGCGGTAGGCCGGTTGCGCCCATAGTTCCCCCCAAGCTAGCGTGGAAAGCAGATCCCAGGCTGCAGAGCGATAGATCGTGCCACGCAGGAGCCATCAGTGTTAATCCTGCAGGCAATCCGCTGCTTTGAAACCCGCTGGGAACTGCGATCGCGCACAAATCGAGCAAATTCGCAAAGTTCGTGTAGCGCCCGAGATTGGTGTTGAGCGCGATCGGCTCGGCTGCAACTTCTGCGACAGTATAAATCGTACCTGTCGTCGGCACCGCCAACACATCCATTGACTGCCACTGAATTTCTGCCTTCTGGCGGAGTTCGGCTAACCGGTAGGACGCGCGGTAGGCAGAGACGGCATCGTAGCGTTTGCCGCCGCTGATAATTTCGTAGACGATCGGATCGATCGCATCTGGGTGCGCGTCGAGGAAATCGCCGATCGCCGCCAGCCTTTCTGCTACCCAAGGCCCGCCGTAGAGCAGTTCGGCAGCATCCGCAAAGGGTTTGAAGTCAATAGGTGCGATCGTGCAGCCCAAAGATTGCAAGCGCGCGATCGCCTCTCGGTAGCGCTGTTCGGCTTCTGCATTCCCGAAAAATTCGAGTTCGCCGTCTGCGGGAACTCCCACCCGCAAGCTGGATAAATCCGGCAAAACTTTCGTTTCAGGGCGGCGAGAAAACGCATCCTCAGCGTCAAAACCGCTGGCTGCTTGCAGCACCGAGGCCACATCCGCACAGGTGAGAGCGAACACAGAAACGCAATCGAGCGATCGCACCGCTGGCAGCAGGCCGCGAGTGCCGATCGAGCCGCAACTTGGCTTCAGCCCGACAATGTTGGTAAAAGCAGCGGGAACCCGCCCCGATCCTGCGGTATCGGTACCCAGAGCAAAACTCACCAATCCGGCGGAGACTGCTGCGGCGGAACCGGAACTCGATCCGCCCGGAATGTAGCGCCGATCGAAGGGATTGCGACAAACTCCATAAGGCGTGCGGGTTCCGACTAATCCTGTGGCAAACTGATCCATGTTTGTTTTGCCGATCGCGATCGCACCTGCCGCGCACAGGCGCTCTACGACTGCGGACGATCGCGCTGGAGTGCGAGCAAACTGCGGACATCCCGCCGTAGTCGGAACGCCCGCCCAATCGAGATTATCTTTGATCGCAAAAGGTATCCCGTAGAGCGGCAATTTTTGCGGGTCTAGGTTTTCCAAGGCTTTGGCGCGTTCGAGGGTTTCCGCCAGCGGTGCTAAATAAATCCATACTGCCGGATCTGCATAGCGTTCGATCCGATCGTACACGCTGGCGATCGTATCTGCAGGCGCGATCGAGCCGGTGCGGTAGCGATCGAGCAGCGAATGAATGTCTAGACTGTTGCTGTGGTTAAATTTTTCCATAGTGCACCGTCAGTCGATTTTAGATTTTAGATTTTAGATTTTAGATTGAAGAAATGACTTCATATCATTTCTGGTTATATGAGGATGATTTAACCGCAGAGAACGCAGAGAACGCAGAGGGAGATCCCAGAGAGATGAATAATTCCAATGCTAACGGATTTGACTTCACAGGCTGTGTTAGGCGATCGTTATTACAACAAATAGAATTTTAGTTTACCGCATTGTCGATCGCCTCCGCATCTAGTCTGGGGCGATCGAAGTATTTCTTGAAAAATCTTCAATTCTGGCCTTGCGGGCTTCGTCTTTGTGTGTGTAAACTTCGCGATTTCCCATCGCCCCCTCTCATCGCCCGCTTTAATCTTCCAAAAAGTTTAATTAACAACTCCCAAAAAAACTGTTTTTTGTAACATCTTACACATTTTCGCATCAAGTTTGCTGTTACCGTTTGAAACGTAGCAATCTAGTAAAATTGCACGCTACATTGTGCTGACTTTTAAAAAAGCTAAGTGCATTGCTGTTACTAACAGTCTCGAATAACTCCTTGGGTTGCAAACAGGACTTATACAGACAAAAACCGAAAAAATTTAACCGCTTCTAGGGTTCCGATTTGAATTAGTTTCTAACTCAGCTTAGAAAGTTCAAGTGCTGGTCCGAGAGAAGCAGACTGGTTCTCCCAATATTTGATTAATTTGAGGGAAACACTAGCCAGTTACACGGCGGGATAAAAGCCCGGGAGAAACGCGATCGGTCAGCAAGACTCGGTTCGTTAGCTCTCGGGCTTTATCCTTGTATATCAAGGGGGTTTGCAGCAGCTAAGGAAGCCAAAGAAGGTGCAAAAGCTCGATCGACATATTCACCTCTAAGTAGGTAAGCGGGATTAAACCGAGCTATGTAACAATATGTAAACAGGCCTAACTTAGCCACGCTTAGGGTTAAG
>NZ_JAUBTV010000107.1:0-21734 GCF_036705145.1 Microcoleus sp. B5-D4
GGGCGGGACGCCCATCCCACAATAACAATTAAAATTGTAAGTTATTTAATTCGCGATCCTAAGTAGGGTGCGTCAGATATTAAGAACGGGCTCTCCGGCCCGTTCTTATTTGCAAGCGTTAATTTTTTTCTATGCCACAGCCAAAGAAGGAGAAGAATTTCTCAGAAAACTCAGCAATTCTCGATTCACCGTTTGTGGGGCTTCCTGCTGAATCCAGTGACCACAGTGAGGCACTAATTTCAACTTAAACGGAGCAGTAATTAATCTGTCTAAACCTTCTACAAGTTTGTGGCTCAAAAACGCATCTTCTTCTCCCCAAAGCACCAAAGTAGGCACTGTCACAGGTTCTAATTTCTGCCCCAAATTCCAAAGCCTCTGGGGGTGAAACATCTGCCGGTAATAATTGATAGCGGCGGCTAATACTCCCGGCTTTTCTAAAGCAGTCTGATAAATCTTAGTTTCCTCAGCGCTAAAAGCTCCTTTGCGAACAGCTTGTCCTTGGAAAACATTGTGCACAAAATCTTTCAAGTTTTGCCGGATCAACCATTCGGGAATGCCGGGCACCTGAAACGCCAAAACGTACCAACTGCGGCGAATTTGATCTAAATTACTCGCCATTTCCTGCACGAATCGCTGCGGGTGCGGAGCGTTTAAAATTGCCAAGCGGTTGAGTTGTTCGGGGAATTTTTGAGCTAAGTGCCACGCAATCACCCCTCCCCAATCATGACCTACAACGTGAGCTTTTGTATAACCGAGGCTCGCAATCAAACCGCGAATATCCGCGCTCAGCGTATCTAAATCATAGCCGCTTTCCGGCTTGTCGGAATCGTTGTAGCCCCGCAAATCCGGCACTACCACCTTGAAATGACGCGCTAAAGCAGGGATTTGATGACGCCAAGAGTACCAAAACTCTGGAAACCCATGCAGGAGGAGAACGAGCTCGCCTTCTCCTTGAGAAACGCAGTGCAGGCGGATGTTATTGGTTTCGACAAAGATGTGTTGCTGTTCGGAATCTAAAGAAGTCATAGTGGGAAAGTTAGACTTATTTTCGGGAAGTACACAACCCGCCGACTGGTAGCAGGCTGAAACGGCCCAATGGTGTTAATTTTTCTACTTTTATTGTAGCTGCTTTTCGATCCCCGCCGCTGCAATCTAATTAAACTTAAAACTTGTAAGGTTTTGGGGTGTCCTGTGTTTTAGGTGTAACTACTGAGTTCAAGTTTATCACCTTAAATGTATTGTTTTAACAGCGGCGCAGGCGATTCAATAATAGCACAATTTCGTCCGTTGCCGATCGCATTTTTGCAGTCGATAGGTCAGATTGATTGACGATAATGCTAAACACCAGCGGCTCGTAATTCGGAACTTCGATATATCCCGACAGCGCCGAAACTCCGCTCATAGTTCCTGTTTTTGCTTGCATAATTACGCGATTTGGTGTAGTATTAAAGCGATTTTTCAAAGTGCCGCTTTCGCCAGCGATCGGCAGTGACTGGCGGTAAATAGATGCAGCAGGTGAATTGGCCATAAGTCTCAAAGTTTCCACTAAGGCTTCTGGAGTAATTAAATTGTGCCGAGACAAGCCGGAACCGTCGGCTAATATGTAGCTGTTTGGATTTACTCCTAATTGAGTTAAAACTGTTTTTAACTCTTTCAAACCGCTTTCACCTGTATTCTCTTGTGGCACAGGCATCTTGTCTGTAACTTTTCCCAACAATCTCAATAAAACTTCTGCATAAAGATTGTTGCTTACGCGATTAGTTTCTCTCACCAATTCCGCCAGCGGCGGCGATTCAACGGTCGCTAATTCTTGATTTAGATTGCGAGAAGCCGATGCAACTAAAGCCTGTTTAACAGGAATTCCCTCAGCAGCCAGGGCTTGTTGAAAATACTGCAAAAAATTATTAGCGGGGTTGACAACTGCGACATAAGCTGATTCAGGTTCTGCACCAACTTTCAACTGTCCGCCCACTCGAATTATAGGTCGATCGAACTCCCGACCAACTTCAATAAACTCAGATTCGTTTTGAGCGACGGTAACAGTATTGTTCTGAAGTTGCCACTGATTTGCCAGCTTTGCTTCGACAAAAGTAACTTTCAGAGGTTGCCCCAGAGCCTGCGGGGACAAGAGAAGGTCGATCGCGTTTTGATTGAAAATTAAACTGTTAATCGGTGCTCCGTAGCCAGCTTGCGCGTCTTCCCATTCCCAATTCGGATTGACTGCACTGCCTTGAAAATAGCTGTCATCGCCAATCAACTGGTTAACTTGACTGATTCCCCGCTGCTTCAACTGCTGCGCCAAAGATTTCAACTGAGCCTCAGCAATGCTCGGATCTCCCCTGCCGGCAACGTACAAACTCCCATTTTCGCCGCTGTAAACCGATGTCTTAATCCGAAAATCTGCACCGAGTTTCTGCAAAGCAGCGGCTGTAGTTAGCAGCTTGGCATTTGATGCTGGAATAAAATATTTTTGGGCGTCGCGGCTGTAGAGAGTAGTAGTAGAAGATAGAGGTTGAATCAAAATGCCCCAGCGCGATCGGGTAAATTCGGGACGGTTGGCGATCGCATCTACTTGCGCCCCCAATTCCCCAGGACAAATATCCCCAGCAACCGCCGACGTTTGAGCAGCAACCGCTGACGGACGCCCCAGAATTAGGACTAACAAACTAAGTGCAATTCCTTGGATTTTCAAAGTGCCAGTTCCTTAAAAATAACTATTCAAATTAGATGCGCCAGAGCTTGGAAGTTTCACCGAATCAAGTCAATATTAATAATAATAACGCGCATGAATTCTCGGATTGAACAGCGCCTCTACAGGTTTTCCCTCTTTGAGGTGCTCTTCCACAATCAACGGTACATCACTCGGTTTAACTCGACAATACCAAATTTCGTCTGGGGTAACTCGCACAGTCGGGCCAGTGGTGCACTGTCCCTGACAACTACAGGCCTCCACTTTAACCCCTGCAACTTGTTGAGCTTCAAAAGCAGCTAGCACTGCTGCTGAACCATTTTTCAGGCAAGATTGATACTGGCAAACCAATACACAGCGCGCTTCTGGTTGGGAGTCTGGTTCTGTGGCTGGAGATTCTGGCATTGGTAAGGATTTATCCGCTCTTTAATATATCTTAACAATCTTTTGACATCCTCACCGGCCTGAAGGCGCGGTGATTCCCTACCAGTCGAACAGAGTTAACTGTTCGTACTTTAGACGGGTTGACAGTTCATCGGGAACTGCCTCAATTGAGGTCTTACACTCCCTCCCTGCCCATTTTGAGTCGTGGATATGCCCTACCCCGACTTGTTCTATATTTTTTGAGGCGTTGTCGTCTCTGTCGTGAAGAGTGCCGCAATTCATACAGACAATTTCTCTCACCGAAAGGTCTAACTTGCCCCAGCGGTAACCACAATCCGAACAAACTTGGCTGGTTGGTTCCCATCTGCTGATGACAACTTGCCTCACGTCCAACTTTCTCCGACTTAGACTCACACATTGTTCTGAATTCCCGCCATCCAGCGGAGCTGATTGCTCTGGATAATTTGCGGTTCTTCAGGAGTCCGGAGACGTTTAAATCTTCTAGGGCGATAACTTGGTTCTCGTTTATCACCTTAGTCGATAGTTTATGCAGAAAGTCCTTGCGGATATCTCGCAGTTTTGCTTTGAGTTTCGCCACCTTCAATCGCATCCGTTCACGCCGCTTTGATGTTTTAGAGCGTCGTGATAACTTGCGTTGAGAGCGTCGAATTTTACGGTCTAACTTTGAGTAGCTGGGGCTTGCCACTCGCTCTCCCGTGGTGAGCGCCGCAAAAATTTTTATGCCCAAATCAATACCCACTGCTGGGTTAGAAGCTAGCTTGGTTTCGGGCTGCACCTCAACAACAAAACTAAGGAAGTAGCGCCCTGCGGTGTCTTTAATAACGGTGACTGAACTTGGTTCAGACGGCAGAGGTCGCGACCATTTAGTCTTAATACACCCAATTTTGGCTAAGAAAACCTTGGCAGCTTTGATGCTAAATCCCCCTTTTCGGAAACGGGCTGACTGTCTGTTTGTCCGCTGCTTAAATTTAGGGGGATTAACCTTTTTGCCTTTTCTTTTTCCCTTAATAGATGCGAAAAAGTTGTTCCAAGCTACACCTAAATCAGCAATAGATTGCTGTAATGGGATATTAGAAACCTCGCTCAACCACTCACGCTCTTGGGTCTTTTTGGCTTGAGTAATGCATATTTTTTGCAAATCTCCATTGCTAGGTAGTTTCTCCGATTTCTTACACAGTGCCAGAGCACCGTTCCATACGACTCTCACACAACCTTCATAGCCTTGCCAGGTCTTTGCGTTGTTGCTCGGATGGATAAATTCGGTACTGGTAGCGTGATTTCATGCTAGTATTGTACACCATATATCCGTACAAACTCATGAAAAAACGATTAGATTTTAGGCTCGAAGACTTTGAATTAGAGATACTTGAAAAATATTGTGTGGCGGTTGGCAGAACTAAGTCTGATGTTCTTAGAGAGTTAATTAGGAATTTGAAAACCAAGAAAAAGCCGTCCTAGAAGGACGGGGCTTGAATCCCATTAATTTTGGTCAGACCGATCGCTCGCCGGAGTCCGGCAAAGGGCAGAATTTTATAGTGCGATCGAAAAAAACAGCAAAATTCTGGCATTCAAGCTTTTTCCTTCCTTCTACTTTCTAACGAATCCCTTCAGCAGAGCTGCCTTTCTTCAGTCTGTGCCGCCCTTTCCCTATATGATCGATTTAGAGCAACAACTCAATCAACCCCTAATCATGCCAAAAACAGTAGCCGATGTAATGAGCCGCGACCCGATTTTGGCGCGACCCGAAATGCCCTTGAACGAAGCGATTAAAATTTTAGCCGATCGACGCATTAGCGGTCTTCCCGTCGTAGATGAGAATGACTTGTTGGTAGGAGTCATCTCCGAAACCGACTTGATGTGGCGGGAAACCGGCGTAACTCCGCCCGCTTATATCATGGTGCTCGATAGCGTGATTTATTTGGAAAATCCATCTCGTTACGAGCGAGAACTCCACAAGGCTTTAGGACAAACAGTAGGAGAAGCGATGAGTACAGACCCAGTTACCATCGAGCCCGATAAATCTGTCCAAGAAGCTGCCAAACTGATGCACGATCGCAGCATCCACCGATTGCCGGTGCTTGATACTGCGGGCAAAGTAATTGGCATCCTCACTAGGGGAGATATTATCCGCTCGATGGCGGCGGAGTCTTAATTAACTGTTGCAGTTCCAGGACTGTATCCGAAAATGAGTCGTGAAGCGAAGCTATCCCGTAGGGAATCGCTCTTTCAATCTCGCTGACTTTTGGCAATTACCAATTACCAAATCTAAAATCTAAAATCTAAAATCCGATGAGCATTACCCCTGAGTCTGTCGAACAATTGCTGAATTCCGAGGATTTTGGCGAAAGACTGCGAGCAGTCAACCAACTGCGGCAACTAGACCCCGCGATCGCCTATAAACTAATTCAAATTGCGATCGGCGACAAAAACGTCCGGGTTCGCTACGCAGCAGTCAGCCAATTATCAACCCTCGGTACGCAGAATCTGCCGAACGCTTTAGAGGTACTGCTCCACAGCCTGAACAACGACCCCGAACCCGACGTGCAAGCAGCAGCAGCCGATGCTTTGGGCGCATTGAAATTAACCGATGCTTTAGAAGATTTGCAGCAAGTTTATAGCAGTACCTCTGAATGGCTGGTGCAAATGAGCATCGTTGCTGCTTTGGGAGAAATGGGAGATCCGAAAGCCTTTCCGATGTTAGAAAATGCCCTAACTTCTGAAAACGAATTGATCCAAACCATTGCGATCAGCGCATTAGGTGAATTGGGAGATAAACGGGCGCTGCCGCTGCTGCTTCCCTACGCTTCCAATGCAGATTGGCAGATCCGTTACAGAGTCGCCCAAGCTTTGGGGCGGTTGGGCGGTGCAGAAGCACAGACAGCTTTGGAAATTCTCGCCAAAGATGAGGTTGAGCAAGTTGCTCAGGAGGCTAAAGCCGGACAAGAAAATAGTTTGAAATCTTGAGATTGCTTTTGTGATCCGGAACAACCCTGCGCGGTTGTGAATTTTGAATTAATTTAGAATTTTTTGTGAGGATTCTACTAAAAACTTAGTTCGCGATCGCACACATAATTCAGAAACCCGGTTTCTTCCTATATTTGTCGTTCCTCTCTGCAAAACTCGTAGAAACCGGGTTTCTAGCCAGCCAGCCTGCTGGCTTGGTGCGTAGCGTAAACCTTACTCATCAGGAAAAATCTCAAATCTCAAATCTCAAATCTCAAATTGTATTGATGCCACGGGCGATCGCAAATTCCTTTAAAACTCTCCTTAAATTCAAGCGTACTCTTCCATTTTTCAATCAGAGCCAGCCTCTTGACATCCCCACTTTGACAACAGCTATAATCAAAATAGATAAAGCAGCGGCAGGGATTAATACAATTATTGAATTGTGTCCAGCCAGCTAGCGATCGGGGAAACTATCGTTAAGACGGTAAGCAATCTACCAGCAAAACCATGTCTTAAAACTGTTGATGATCCCCATGCTTGAACAACTACAAAATTCCGCTTCTGAGTCCTCGGACATTTTAACAGGAGAGCGATCTGTCTCTCAAGTCGCACCAACTTCAACCAATCAAAACTTTATTTATAGAGTTTTAGAACTTACCAACTTAGAACGCAGTAAATTAGGTTTGTCGCCGCTAACCTTAAATACTCAGTTACTAAATGCGGCGGAAAATCACAGCCAAAACATGGCAATGCAAGACTTCTTTTCGCATACCGGAAAAGATGGTTCGTCATTCACCAGTCGCATTACTGCAACGGGCTATCAATTCTCAGCAGCAGCAGAAAATATTGCTGCTGGATCTTCTACACCCGAACAAGTTGTATCATCGTGGATGAACAGCAGCGGCCATCGCACTAACATTCTAAACCCGAATCTCAAAGAAATTGGGATTGGTTACTATTTCTTAGCCGACGATACTGGCACAGAAAATTGGAATCACTATTGGACGCAAGTTTTTGCGACTTCTCTTGACGGTAGTGTCAATCCCGCACCCACACCGACTCCCACACCAAACACTATATCTATTACTTCGCCAATACCCAATGCTACAGGGGACGGCAGCGCGACACAAGCACCCAAAAATACAGCCAGTGGCGGCAATTATTTCCTATCAGATAGTGCCGATACTCAAATACCGACAAATGCTGCGGGATTGCCAATTTTTGCCCTTTCCGGCAAAGACAATATCACGGGGGGAGAAGGTGCTGATAGCATTAATGGGATGCAAGGTGCGGATACAATTAATGGCGCAGGAGGGAATGACAGCTTATCCGGCGGCAAAGAATCCGATTTAATTGATGGCGGTGTTGGCAATGATTTTATCAGCGGCAATAACGAGAACGATCGACTAATCGGAGGAGACGGTAACAATACTATCCGTGGCGGCAAAGAAGATGATGTCTTGATTGGCGGTAACGGCGAAGATTTGTTGGCGGGCGATCGCGGGCAAGATATTTTGACGGGCGGTGCTGGAAATGATACGTTTATCTTAGCAGGAGGTTTGTCTGCTGCGGCTACTTTAATTAGTGCGGATGTGATTACCGATTTTGGGGCAGGGGATAAAATTGGTTTGACTGACGGTATCGGATTTGCAAATTTGACTTTTGAAGCTGTGAGTTTGCAGTTGGATGGAGGTGCAAGCATCGCTTCTACGGCGATTAAGTCTGGCAGTAATTATTTGGGAATCGTGCAGGGTGTAAATCAAAGTCAGCTTACGGCGATCGTTTTTGTCAACCCCTAAAAAACATCATATCCAGATTCCCGACTCCTCCAAGAAGTCGGGAATATAAAAACAAGAGCGCTTTACGTTGAATTTGGAGAGGATAATCAAGGGGGCTATTTTGATAGATTGATTATTATAGTAATAATATCAAGTATTGCTACAAACTGCATCATTCATAAGAGGGATAACTATGAAAAAAGTAGCCGTGTTTGGCAATGCTGGAGGCGGTAAATCAACTCTCAGCAAGAGATTATCAGAAATCACTGGTTTGCCACTTTACGCCTTGGATAAGATTAAATATCAATCTGGGGGCGCTGAGGTTCCAAATGAAGAATATAAGCGTACCCATGAGAAAATTTTGGCTACTGACCGATGGATTATAGACGGTTTTGGTTGTATGGAAACCGTCTGGCTTCGACTCAACGAGGCGGATAGTCTGGTTTTTGTCGATCTGCCCTTATACGTGCATTTCTGGTGGGTGACTAAACGGCTAATCACAGGTAGCTTTAGGCTACCAGAAGGCTGGCCTGACAAGAGTCCGATCTTGAAGAGTTCCATTAATAGTTACCGCGTTCTTTGGTTGTGTCACAAGTATTTGACTCCCAGATATCGCGAGTATGTCGATCGCGCCCAAAATACCAAAAGTGTGTATCACATCAGATCCACTGAAGAGATTTCACAATTTTTTGCATCGATATCGCAAATGACAGTTGACAGTTGACAGTTGGCAGTTGGCAGTTGTTAATGACTAATGACTGCTGACTGCTGACTGCTGACTACTGACTAATGACCAATCGATGCTACTGCCGATCGCAAATTGCCTTGAAACTCGCCCAAAAGGCGATCGCACTCTTCCTTCTCCAAATTAGTCCAGTGCATCATCAAAGCTAATTTTACAGACTTGCCGCTTTTTTCGAGCAAAAAACCCGCTTCATCCCGGTTCAAATCAGTCAAATCTTGCAACATCCGCACAGCCCGATCGCGCAATTTCTTATTAGTAACCGCCACATCAACCATGCGATTGCCGTAAACCTTCCCCAGCTTCACCATTACCCCTGTCGAAATGATATTTAAAGCCATTTTTGTGACTGTACCCGCTTTCAAGCGCGTCGAACCAGCCACTACCTCCGGGCCAACCAACAACCGAATATCAACATCAGCCTCAAAATTCACTTGTTCGACGGGTACGCAGGCCATAAACACAGTTTTCGCCCCCCGCTGGCGTGCCGCCTGCAAAGCGCCCGCCACAAAAGGCGTCGTACCCCCAGCCGTAATCCCGACAACTACATCTAAGTTGGTAATGTGACGGTGGGCGATCGCCTCACCCCCATCCTCAGCCCGATCCTCCAAATCCTCCGAACTCCGCACCAAAGCCCCCGCACCCCCGGCAATTATGCCCTGTACGAGTTCTGGTGGCGTGCAGAAGGTGGGGGGACACTCGGCGGCATCCAGCACCCCCAAACGCCCGGAAGTACCCGCACCGACGTAAAACAGGCGGCCTCCTTGACGCAGAGACTCGGCTGCAATGTCGATCGCTTGGGCTAACTGTTCGCGGGCACGGGCGATCGCGCTTAAGGTTTGGGCGTCTTCCCGGTTGAACAAGTCCACTAATTCGATCGAACTGAGTTGGTCTAAATTCTCGCTGTTGGTATTCACCTGTTCAGTCAGCAGATGGCCCCGTTCTTCTAAATTCTTCATGTTTTTTGATGAGTCATTAGTCATTAGTCATTGGTCATTGGTCATTGGTCATTGGTCATTAGTCATTAGGTGTACAAAATAGGGTACGCATTGCCTGCTCGCTGGTGAGCTTGGTGAAGTCGTGACTCAAAGGCTCGAAATTTCCGGTTCTGGCGATCGGCTAAATCTACTTCCGAGAGAGAGGCCATTACCCATTACCCATTACCCATTACCAATAACTGCTGACTAATGACTAATGACTATTACAAAAGTCCTTCGAGTCGGCGGCGAATAGAATCCAGTTCGTTTTGGGAAACATCAGAATCCAGAGCGAGATCCGGATCTGGCTCTGGCTGCCACTGAGTCTGTGTTACATTGTTTTCTGGCGGAATCTCCAGCGCCCCCGCCGGTATCAGTTCCCAATCATAATCAACACTGTTGCAGAACTCCTTAATTTCCTCATCGTCGATCGCCTCGACAGCGGGCTCGGGGAAATCCTGAGCTTCCAACATCACGCCAAAGCGGGTGGCGTCGTCTTCTGACTCAAACATCAGAACTTTATTGCGATCGCCGAGTTGAATGGTATGAATTCCCTCATTCTCGGTGCGGGCATTGAAGAGTAAGACGAACACTCGCAT
Organism: Microcoleus sp. B5-D4; assembly: GCF_036705145.1. NCBI lineage: Bacteria > Bacillati > Cyanobacteriota > Cyanophyceae > Oscillatoriales > Microcoleaceae > Microcoleus > Microcoleus sp. B5-D4. The sequence goes on from NZ_JAUBTV010000107.1 coordinate 10,137, forward strand.
AAGTTTTAAAGACCTTCTTAACCACCGTTTTTTTATCTTAGAAGCGATCGTGCGATTTTAGATTTTAGATTTTAGATTTTAGATTGACTGTCGATTTTAGGTGGTGTTGCGTGTTTTGATTAAGTTCGGTAAAGGTTTCTAGAGTCTACTCTGGAGTGGGGGCGTGTTTAGATTTTAGATTTTAGATTTTAGATTTTAGATTGACCACCGATCCTGCACTGCGGGGGGAATCTAGAGGATTTGGAGGACTTGGAGGACTTGGTTTTAGGTGGTGTTGCGTGTTTTGATTAAGTTCGGTAAAGGTTTCTGGAGTCTACCCTGGAGTGGGGGCGTGCCTTTTGCCTGCGATCGATCCGGGGATCGGCACTTCCGACCTCACTTCTGAGTCTACCAAAGGCAGAAGCCACGCTGGCGAATCACAGAAATTCTACCTGTCTAAAATCGGCTGATTCCCTATAATTCCTGAATTCTCTGATTTTTGAGAAACACCCATGACTAACTCGGACGATAACAAAAATCAACTCGCACCCCGTCCCCACCGCCGCTGGTGGCGTCTGCTGCTGCTTAGCGGTACGGGATTGGGCATTATCGCCTTGGTTGGGGCGGCGCTAGGATACCAGTGGGTGCGGGAAAAGTTAGCTCCTTTGGTGGAAACTGAAGTCAGTCAGTTGCTGAAGCGGCCCGTGCAACTCGGACGTTTGGAGGGATTTTCTCTGACAAGTTTGCGGTTTGGCCGATCGACTTTACCTGCAACTGCTACCGATCCCGATTACGCCTCTACAGAAGCAGTTAAAGTCAAGTTTTCGGTTTTGCAACTGCTGTTTACCCGCACTCTCAAATTAGATATTACTTTAGTTAAAGCCAACGCTTATATCGAACAGGATGCTAAAGGCCGCTGGGTTAATCTTCCAACGGCGGAGCGGAAATCTCCGGGTTTATTTAAAACTGAAGTTGAAGCATTTCGAGCTGAAAATTCCGCCGCAGTTTTGGTACCGAGTCCCGCATTAGGACAGAAAACTTCGGCTCCGATTTCTGTAAATTTGAAAAATGGCAGTGCTCTATTTCGCGACCAAAATCAGCGCGTTCTCTACGAAGTAAACGGTCAGTTTACTAACAGCGATAATTTTATACTTAAAGCTGATTCTATGTTACCTGCAGCTCAAACTAACCTGCAGTTGCAAGGTCAAAATTTGCCGTTGCCCGACCTCGCTCGCTTGCTAAGACTTTCCGGCATTTCTTTACAAAAAGGTCTTGCTAATGGCAATTTGACCGTGCAAGTGCGAGATAATAAAGTATCGGGAATTACCGGAGCGGCTAGTTTTGGAGGAGTGCAAGCGAGTATTTCTCCCTTGAAACAAATCATACAAAATAGCAGCGGTCAGTTGCGGTTTCAGGGAACTAATGTGATTGTCGATAGTCTGGTGGCTAATTACGGTTTAATTCCGCTGAGAATAGCAGGAACAGTTGCCACGGGAACTAATTTTAATTTGGAGAATGCTAGCTTCAATCTGATAACTAACGTGCAACCAGTCGCTTTGGCAAGTGTTGTCAGTGCGGTGGAAACAGAGTTAGGGCAGAAAGTAGTATTACCCGTGGCTGTGGCAGGGGAAGTGAAAGCGGATGCCAAGCTGACTGGAACATTTGCAATGCCGGTGCTGACAGGTACGATCGCCTCGACAAAACCAGCTACGGTCGATCGACTGCAATTAAACAATATTAGCACTAATTTCAAATTGGAACGCGGGAGAATGGCTCAAACCCCAACTCCCAATTCTCAATCTTCTATTCCCCCTTTTTCCTCTTTAGCTTTGACTGTGAGCGATATTTTGGTAGTGCCGGCGGCGGGTGGTAAAATTGGCGGAAAAGGTGAAGTCGATCTAGCTTTATCAAAGGATAATTCGCGATCGGGTTTAGTGTTTGACTTCCAAGCTGAACATGTACCCGGAGACGCGATCGCCCAAATTTACGCTCTCCCAATTCCTGCTACTGTTAATATTGGCACTGTCTCCGCAAAAGCTCAAATTTTCGGCCCGTTAGACAACATTCAAGCGAGAGTTCAATGGCAAGCACCGCAAGGAACTTTCCCCGCTGCGGGCGAAATTCGAGCCGCAAGGAATTCGGCTGATTTGCAAAATACGGTTGTGAAAATTGGCGACGCTTCTGTTAACGTGGATGCTGCGCTAAAAGACCGTCAATGGCAAGCTTTGATCGAGGGCAATGGCGTGGATATAAACAGTTTGCAGCAAATCCTGCCAGACCTTAATTTGCCTCCTGAACTAGCGGGTTTGTTCAGCGGAACCGTCGAAGCAGCAGGAACTCTGGACGATTTAAGTTTAAATGCGATCGCTGCGACGGGCAAAGGAACGCTGAATATTGCTGACAGTATTGTTGATGTTAATGGCGAACTAGAATCGGGTCGATGGCAAGTTTTTGGCAATACTGAAAAAGTTGCAGTCAATCAATTGATTGATATTGGCTTGCCGTTATTAACACGGGAAACGACCGCAGATATAGACAATCTAAAATCCAAAATCGAAAATCTAAAATCGTTAGGCGGACAGCTAGCAGGTGAATTTCGAGTGGCGGGAAATGTTGACGATTTGACGGCTGGCGGAATCAATGTTACTGGCAACGGTAGGCTCAATTTTGCCGACAGCAATGTGAATTTAAACGGAGAATTGGTAGCGGGAAATTGGCAAGCAACAGCAGAAACCGATCGCACTTCCATCAGCCGCTTGGTAGATTTAACACTGCCGATTTTAGATGTGGCTTCAGCATTCAATACCGAAAATCAGCAATCTGCCAATCTCAACAATCTAAAATCCAAAATCCAAAATCTAAAATCGATTGACGGACTGCTATCGAGTCAATTTACAGCATCGGGAAGTCTTGACAATTTGACTGCTAGCAGCATCAATGCCAGCGGCAGCGGCAGACTCAATCTTGCCGGCAGTGATGTGAATTTTAAAGGAGAATTGGCAGCGGGAAATTGGCAGGGAACCGCAGAAACCGATCGCACTTCCATCAACCGCTTAGTAAATTTAGGATTGCCCCTGTTAGATGTTGGCTTAGCTTTCACTGCTGACAATCCCCAAACAGTCGCCAATATCAACAATCTAAAATCCCAAATCCAAAATCTCAAATCGCTTGAGGGACAAATATCCAATCAAATTCAAGCCAGCGGCAGTCTTGATAATTCAACCGCCGCTGACATAGGCGTCAGCAGCAGCGGCACACTCAATATAGGGGACGGTACTCTTGCTTTTAGAGGTAAATTAGAAGACAGACGCTGGCAAGCTTTCGCCGATGCCGATCGAGTTATTCTCAGTCGCTTAGCACTAGATTTGGGAATACCTATTTTAGATGTAGCTTCAGCATTTAATCCCGGAAGTCAGCAAACTGCCAACATCAACAATCTAAAATCCAAAATCCAAAATCTAAAATCGATTGACGGCAGAGTTAACGGCCAATTCCAAGCAGCGGGCAGTTTGGATAACTTGACAGCGAAGGGAATTAGTGCTAGTGGAGAAGGGCGGATTTTGGTCGATCGACTCGGGGCGATCGATACTACGGCAAAATTGGAAAACGGCAACTTGCAAGCATTGCTGGAAACGAACGGAATTGCCGTCAGTAATTTAGAACAAACCCTCAAACAAACAGGTTTGCTGACAGCGGATTTACCGCCAGAAATTAACGGAACCCTCGACGGCCAAGTCCGCATTTTGGGAACAGTAGATAATCTAACCGCCAACGGCATCACCGCCAACGGCGACGGACAAATTCGACTCGCCAACGGCGGAGGAATTGTCAATGCTAAAGGCCGCGCAGAATCGGGGAATTGGCGCGCGTCAATCGAGGGCGAGCAAATTGCTCTAAGTCGCTTCCAGCAAGCTTTTGAGTCGCAGCGACAAAGCTTGCAAGCCCAAGGTGTAGTCTCTGGTACCCAAAATCTCCCCCAGCTTGCAGGACTGTTTAACGGCAATATCAATTTATCCGGCCCGATTGGGGCGGGCACGGGGGCACCGCCCCTACAAAATGTTCGCGCCGGTGGCAGTTTCCGCATCTCGGAATTGCCGTTTTTGAAACAACCTTTTGAGGCAGTCTTTAATTGGGACGGCCAACGGGTGGAAATTGAGAACGCCACAACTCCCGGTTTGACAGCAAACGGCTTTGTTAACGTCGAACTCGCAGGTAAAGGAGGGCCCTCAATTTCCAACTTAGATTTGGATGTCAAACTTGCCAACTTTAACCTGGAAGCCTTACCAACTGAACAACTCGGATTTTTGAGACCAATTGGTCTCAAAAATCCTTCAGAGAATAATCTTCCCCTGCGTGGCAATGTAGATTTTACCGGCAGCCTCACCGGAACCCTCAGCGCCCTCAGCTTAGTGGGCGACGTGGAAGTGCGGGATTTAGCAGTAAATCAAATCGCTTTTGATCCGGTACTGGCGGGGACTGTGAATGCGGATGCTGGGAAAAGTGTAGATTTGCGTTTGGCCGGTGCCAGCGACAAAATCGAAGTAGCTTTAAATCAATCTTTTTTGCCGACATCTTTCTTAATTCAACGCGGGGAATCTGTCGCTAGGGGCCAAACCGAGGGAGAAACTTTGCGAGTTAATTTAAGCGATTTTCCCCTCGCTGCTTTGAATTTATCACCGGGTAAAGAGGCGGGTTTGGGGCCGATAACTGGTACGGTTTCGGGACAAGTAAATGTGCCCGGTTGGAAGATGCCGTTAAATCCGGCGACTTTGCAAGCAAGCGGACAAATTGCGATCGCCCAACCGGCGATCGGCTACATTAAAGGTGACAGTTTCCAAGCCGAATTCAGCTACGCTAACGGCAGCGCCACTCTCACAAATGGCATATTCCGCCAAGGCAGCGGTCAATACTTAATTTCCGGCAATGTTCAAACAGGGCCAAACCCGCAATTTGCTGGGAAAGTTAACGTCCAGCAAGGTAATTTGCAGCAGGTTTTAACCGCTTTGCAATATTTCAATTTAGGCGACTTGGCTAGAGGCCTAAAACCTCCCGTTTACGGTGACAGTGGCGACGTGCAAACTGTAGCAGTGGGAGAACCAGAAGCCCCGCTAATCGAACAGTTGCGCCGGTTGGCAGAAATTGAAATACTTTTGCAGCAGCAGCAAGCAGTGGAAGCATCAGAAAAATTGCCTCCATTATCCCAATTGCAAGGCACTTTTGGTGCGGAAATTGCTGTCGCCGGTTCTTTGCAAACTGGTGTGCAAGCTCAATTTAATGTGAAAGGTGATAACTGGCAGTGGGGAGAATATGTCGCTGAAACGTTCAGCCTTGAAGGCAGTTTTCAGGACGGGATTTTAACTGTTTTGCCTCTGGAAATTCGATCGGGCAAAAGTGCGATCGGCTTTTCGGGGCAAATCGGGCAAAAAGCTCAATCCGGGCAGTTGCGGGTAGAAAATGTGCCGGTGGAAGAGTTAGCAAAACTGGTGGAATTGCCTTTTGTAGATGTCACAGGAAATTTGAATTTGCGGGCGAATTTGGCCGGCAGTTTGGAAAATCCGCAAGCCACCGGAGAATTGAGTTTGGTTGAGGGTACGCTAAACGGAGAACCGATTAAACAAGCCGACGGCAGTTTCAGTTATAGCAATGCCCGCCTGAATTTTGGCGGCAGCGCTTTGGTAACTCAAACCGAACCGATTGAAGTCGCCGGAAGTTTGCCTTTTGAGTTGCCGTTTGCAGCGGTGAAAGCTGACAGCAATCAAATTGATTTGAGGGCGAATTTGCAAAATGAAGGTTTGGCAATTATTAATGTATTGACTCCGCAAGTTGCGTGGGTCAGCGGTCAGGGACAGGTGCAAATTCGCATCGGAGGGACGCTGCAAGACCCTGTAGCGCAAGGAATTGCGAATTTTGAAAATGCAACCGTCCGGGCGAGAGCCTTCCCAGAACCGCTGACAGGGCTAACTGGGACGGTGCGCTTTGAGGGCGATCGTATTCGGGTAGAAGGAATTCGGGGACAGTTGAGTCAGGGAGAAGTTGTCGCCGCTGGCGTGATTCCGCTGTCTGTGCCGTTTGCTGAGGGCGATGTCGATGCGGATAATCCTTTGGCTGTAAATTTAGACAAGTTGGCAGTGAACCTCAGAGGATTGTACAGCGGCGGCGTAGTCGGTCAAGTGCAGGCAAGGGGCACGGCTAGGCGTCCGCAGTTGAGCGGTAATATTGAACTGTACAACGGCGAAGTATTTCTCCGAAGTCCCGGCGGCGGCAGAACTGAGTTAGCTTCTTCCTCTTCTGCTTCTGATTCTGATTCCACATCTTCTGCTTCCCCTGCGACTGAGGTTTCTGATTCCCCTTCTGCTGCGACTTCCCCTTCCCCTTCCCCTTCCCCTTCCCCTTCCTTTGAAGTTGGATTGAACGATTTGCGGCTGAATTTGGGCCGGGGAATTCGGGTAACGAGTGCGCCGATATTGAGTTTTCAGGCGACTGGGGGCTTGACGGTGAATGGAACTTTAGATGACCTTCGCCCGGAGGGTACGATTCGGTTGACTTCGGGGTCGGTGAATTTGTTTACGACGCAGTTTAGACTCGATCGAGGATACCCGCAGACTGCGACCTTTGTACCAACACAAGGACTCGATCCGACGCTGGATGTGAGATTAGCAACTTCGGTGCAGGAAGTAACGCGGTTCCGCACTCCCGGCACATCTGTAGCCTCGGAAATAGCAGACGAACCGACAACTTTCGGCAGCGTGCGGAGTGTCCGAGTTCAAGCGTTAGTGCAGGGAAGGGCTTCTCAGTTGGGGGAAAATCTGGAGTTGAGGAGTTCTCCGAGTCGATCGGAAATAGAGATTGTAGCGCTGTTGGGTGGCAGTTTCGTGCAGACTTTGGGACAGGGAGATAGTACGCTGGCGATCGCAAATTTAGCCGGTGCGGGTTTATTGAACAACCTTCAATCTGCGATTACAAACGCCACAGGATTGAGCGAATTTCGCTTATTTCCCACTCGGATTAGAGGTAACGAAGCACAAACTGCTAGTTCCAGTTCTGGTGCGGGTTCTCTCGGCTTAGGTTTAGAAGTCGGGTTTGACATCACGCGCAATATTTCAGCATCAATCATTCGAGTTTTGTCAGCAAATCAACCGACAGAATTTACTGTGCGCTATCGATTGAGCGATAAAATTTTACTCAGGAGTTCCAGTAATTTTCAAGGAGACAACCGCGTCACTGCGGAATATGAATTGAGGTTTTAGGCATCAGCCCACAGCCCACAGCCAACAGTTACCAATCTCTCAATAATTTGCTATAATAGTAACAGCAGCAAATTGATACTGCTAACCCCACACACAAGGTTATAGGAGTTAAGTCAAATGGCAAACAAACTCCAAGTTAATACACAGTCGATCGGCTACAGCGACTTTTACTGGAACCGCTTTAGTCCGAGAGTGGCGACTATCAGCAGCGTCCGCAACGCCAATCATTGGGACGGCGGATTTCTCACCTATATTGCATTTCCCACAAAAGTAGAAGCTACAGCAGCAATGAAATATTTGCTCTTGCATCAAAAAGCTGCTGATGTCGATATGCGGAAAGCCAAGCGAATGAAAGCAAAAGGCATTCGGTGGGAACTCAAAATTCGGGGTTTAGCTTTTAATGAAGTGCTGAAGCTTGCGACGATGGATATAACTGGAAAGCTAGAGATGTCCCCTAATGCTACTACTCAAGCCACAGGCTGATAAAAGCATTCAGATAATAGGTTGGGTTGAGACAACACAACCCAACCCTTCCAATATTAGCCAATATCCATCTTCCTCTCTTTTCTCCTCCTCTGTGTCCTCTGCGCCCTCTGCGGTTAATAAAAAAAATCCTATAAAATATATGCGTTTCATCAGCCCCAAAACAGACTTTGCATTCAAAAAAATATTCGCTTCTTCCGAACATCCAGAAATTTTAATCAGCTTCCTAAATGCAATGCTGTATAACGGAGAACCAACAATCCAAGAAATAGAAATCATTGACCCTTATTCAGCCGGAAGCGTTACAGGATTGAAAGACACTTACCTGGATGTCAAAGCCAAGATTACCGGCAACAAAACCGTGATTGTGGAAATGCAGGTACTCAACGTCGCCGCTTTTGAAAAACGGGTAGTATACAATGCAGCTAAAACCTATTCAACTCAACTCAAAGCTGGAGACGGTTACTTAAGATTAAATCCAGTAATTGCTTTAACCATCACCGACTTTATCTTATTTGAAAACACCGAAAAACTAATCTCTAACTTTGAATTCACAGAAACCGAAGAGAAATTCGTCTATCCCAACTGCGAGTTAAAGTTAGTGTTTGTCGAGTTACCGAAATTCAAAAAAGAATTGAATGAACTCGAAACTCTGCCGGAAAAATGGCTCTACTTTATGAAAAACGCGCCCTCTTTGGAAGCAGTACCAGAGACATTGGGGTCTATTGAAGAGATTAATACCGCGCTGGGAATTGCCAACCGAGCAAATTTGACACTAGACGAATTGAATGATGTAGACAAGCGAGAAATGTTTATCCAAGACCAAATCGGGTCTGTGATGAAAGGGATAGAAATTGGTATACAACAGGGGATTGAACAGGGAATACAACAGGGAATTGAACAGGGGATAGAACAAGGAATCGAAAGGGGTAAAATTGAGGGGGAGATAGGATTAATTATGCGTCAGATCGTGCGGCGGGTGGGTGATATTACACAGGAAGTTCAAACTCGCATCCAGGGGTTATCTGCGGAACAGTTAGATGATTTGGGAGAAGCTTTGTTGGATTTTAGGAGTCAAGAGGATTTGATTGCGTGGTTGGATTCGGCGGGATGAACTGAGGAGTTAAACAGAGACTGAGGGATTTTTAACGTGGAGTTGGTAGAATTCCCAATCTCTGCATTCATTTAAACTTTAGTATCTGCGGGAACTTCCCTCTGTACCAGCATCCAACCTAGCAGCGCTAAACTAAGACCGAGACCGAGAAATCCTAAATCCCAAGCTAACTCGTTGATACCGGGTTTGACGTGGTGGATTCCCAAAATTTGATGGTCAACAATGCCTTCAACAAAGTCAAACAATCCAGCACCAATTAATATTGAACCCAAAAAAGTTTGAGTTGACAAAGGAACATCTTTGCGCTTCACAGCACTCCACAAACAGAAGATTCCCGCCACTGTTACCAACCAATCCGCAGCGTGAAACAATCCATCTCCGAGGGTATTTAATTCTAAACCGGCAACAGTAGCATCGGTTTTAACGCTGCTAAACATATGGTGCCACTGGAGGAGTTGGTGCAGCACAATGCCGTCAAAAAAGCCGGATTGACCGATACCGAGGAGAATTCCTGCGATAATTAGAGGTCGGCGGTTGTTAACAGCGGTGGTTGGTGCGTTTGTGCGATCGTCCAATGGAAAACCTCCGATGCTTTAAATGCTGAGCCTGGGTCTGTGAAGGGATTTGCCAGTACATTTTGTAGTTTTGCTGGGGAGAAGGGGCGATCGCATCATCCGCGAGAGAGATTTCTGGAGTTTATGGGGGCTACAATTAAATCGGTTGAGGATTTGAGATAATTTTCGTGAATTAATTCGGATGATTTATTACGCCTGTAGGGGCGGGTTCACCCTAATTTATCAGACACAACAAAAAATATTGTAAACCCGCCCCCACCCACCGGATTCTCGGTGAATTTCCCCATCTAGTTTAGATTAAATCCGCCAATGAATTCTAGTAATTCATTGGGCGGGGGCGGGTTTATTTAGATTGTTATTGAGCGACATAGATGTTGGTGAACCCGCCCCTACAGAACCTTTGTGTATGCAAATACTGCTTCTACGGCTTTCGGCAATTCTATAGGCACGAAATATGCGACAGGATACAAATAATCTTCACCTGATTCATCAATAACTCGGATAAATTGATGTTCCGCAGCGCGATTATCGGGTATGATTCGATAGATTTTTCGCACTTCCAAGGATGCTTGATAGTCTTGATTGTTAATGCAAACTACAAATTGTGTTTCTAAGTTAAACTTCAACATATTTGCATAAAGTAGTCGGTTCAGAAGCAGTTGCCTCTGTCAACAAAATCGTCCCCTCAGTTGTCAATTCCCATCGGTCGCGAGGCGAACCTGTTTCTACATATCGTTTAACCAAGCCCTCAGCAGCCAGTTTTTTTAAGACAACCATCATGTCAGGTTCTCGCGGTACATCTCGACGGGAAAGTGCATTCGCGAGTTCGTACCAACTCCACTTTCCTTGACCTTTAGCTACTAATTCCAGCAGCACTAATTCAAGCTGGGTTAATTGAGTTAGGTTTTTCATTCTTTTTATCGTATAACTTATCCAACTCGAAAAGATTGCCCCATCGCTTGAAATTCTTGAGTCTCTTCTCGCTGCAATTGCTGTCTAATTTTGGCAAATTTCCTAACTGTTTCCACAGAGTACAACCGTTCTCCACAGCTTAGGCAAACTTCAGCGGATACTTTTAAGATAGCAGTATGGTTGCCGCCCCGTAAAAGTTTATCGACTTCTTTTCTAACTATTTCACCGCCGCAACTTGGACATTTTTCTACAGATATCATTGTTAATTTATCCTATGCAAATACGGCTTCTACGGCTTTCGGCAAGGCGATGGGCACAAAATATGCAAGTGGATACAAATAATCTTCGCCTGATTCATCAATAACTCGGATAAATTGATGTTCACCAGCGCGATTATCCGGTATTATTTGGTAGATTTTTCGCACTTCCAATGATGCTTGATAGTCTTGATTGTTAATGCAAACTACAAATTGTGTTTCTAAGTTATGGGGATTCATGCCTCCTCCTATAAAATGGGACACACTCCGAGGCCTAGAAACCGGGTTTTTTACCGAATCTGCGGGCTGTAACCAAGTATTCTCGCAAAAAACCCGGTTTCTGACCACCCATGCGTCCACGACTATATTATTAATTTTTCGGATAATTTAAAAGTTCATTCGACATCAAATATTAAACTTTATCTTCGCTAATTGTTACAACCCACAAGTTGCTGGTAGCATTTTAGCCCAGTCCGCTCAGTGCCAGGTATCGGAAACGTAGAACTGGCGTGGTTTCGTGGTTTTTGCCTTTTTAATAAATCTTTATGAAAACCTGAAACGCTTAGATGTTACAGTCTAAAAGTCTCGACGCGCTACAAGTCTCGACGCGCTCGCCCTCTCATCTTCCCCTCCACCCCACGCCTCAAAAATTCAAGGGCCTTCTTGTATACATCACCCTACCCAAACCAAACCGGTGTTGAATTCCCTCCACAACCCCATACCTCCAACACCCTGGGAGGTGTGCTATCGGTGCTTGGGTGTTGAATTTTAGATCATTATAGTGCAACCATTTACTACTATTCACACGCCAACCTACCCGATCGCCAAAAGCTTCCCAAATTTCCAGATTATGATATTCTCTGGTTCCCCCCAGACTTTCATAGATGCGTTTCTGCACCGAAAAGCCGAAACGTCCGTTACTGTACCTTACCCAAAGTTGGTCAATAGTTCGTAAGGAATGAAAATTTAATAACTTTAGCGTCTGCTAAATAGTCGGAACTGCACGATAATTCCATTTTGGTAGATATTCA
>NZ_JAUBTV010000108.1:0-13917 GCF_036705145.1 Microcoleus sp. B5-D4
CGCCCGTCCAAAAAGGACGGGCGGGACGCCCATCCCACTTTCAAGAGTGGAAGTTATTTAATTCTCATTCCTAAGCAATGCTGAGTAAACTCCCAAATACAGCGATTTTTAATTAACAAAGTGGAGGTTTGAAAATGTTGAAAATTGCCTACTTAATTTTCTGTATTCTAGGCACTGCTTTGCCCTACTCCCAGTTTGTCCCGTTTCTTTTAGAAGAAGGGTTGAATATTAAGGCGTTCTTCGGTGAGTTGTTTGCTAATCAAATTTCCGGTTTTTTCGGCATGGATGTAATAGTGTCATCCCTGGTTTTTGGTACTTTTGTATTTAGCGAAGGTTCGCGTCTAAAAATGAAAAACTTGTGGATTTATATTGTCAGTAACTTACTGGTGGGTGTTTCCCTGGGTTTGCCTTTATTTCTCTTAATGCGGCAGCGCAAAATTGAAGAAACATCTTGAGAGTTTTGTAGTTGTTGGGTTTTGCTTTCGCTAAACCCAACCTACACAATCTGAAAACCCAACATCAGCGTCAATCTGCGTGCATCTGCGGTTAAAAATCCTCAGATTCTTGCAAAAAATCTACTCTTTAATTCAAAACTCAGGGAAGAACAAGGAGCCCCCCTACCCCAAGAGGCACCGCCCCAACAACTTACTTAGCTGGGCCCACAGCCTCGATCGCATCCTCCAGGGCGATCGATACATGAGTCCAATGAGTCCCCCCCTGACAAAAAGCCACGTAAGGCTCCCGCAGAGGCCCGTCAGCCGAAAATTCCGACGTACTCCCATCAATAAAAGTACCCCCAGCCATCACTAACTGACTTTCATACCCGTGCATCGGAGCCGGCACCGGATCTAAATAGGAACCGACGGGGGAATTTTGCTGAACCGCGCGACAAAAAGCAATTAACTTATCAGCAGAACCGAATTCGATCGCCTGAATCACATCACGTCTTCTAGCCAAAGGCATAGGATTCACTCGATAACCCAACTTATAAAAAACATAAGCCGTCAAATGATTGCCCTTCATCGCCTCGCCCACACAACCGGGAGCCATAAACAAACCCTGAAACAGCAACCGATTCAAATCAAAAGTTGCGCCGCCGCTGCTGCCGATTCCCGGTGCCGTCAAGCGACAAGTTGCCGCCTCCACCAAATCCGCCCTGCCGGCGACGTAACCTCCAGCAGGGACGATCGTACCCCCCGGATTTTTGATTAAAGAACCAGCCATTAGATCCGCACCCACAGCAGTAGGTTCGCAATCATCAACAAACTCCCCGTAACAATTATCAACAAAGCAAATTGTGCTAGGATTCTGATGTTTGACTATGGCGACGATTTTTTCAATCTCAGAAATAGACAAACTCGACCGCCAAGAATAGCCGCAAGAGCGCTGGATAAAAACCAGGCGAGTCTTTGCTGAAATAGTAGAACTCAATGCCTGCCAATCCACACTTCCTTCGCGAGTTAGAGGCAACTCACGGTAACTAATGCCAAACTCAAGCAGTGAACCTTGACCTTGCCCCCGCAAGCCGATCACTTCTTCTAAAGTATCGTAGGGAGAACCAGCCACTGCCAACATTTCGTCACCAGGACGCAGGATGCCAAAAAGAGCACAGGCGATCGCGTGAGTACCCGAAACAAACTGTACCCGGACAGCCGCAGCCTGGGCCCCTACCACTTCGGCAAACACCCCGTCCAAAGTCTCCCGACCCAAATCATCGTGGCCGTAACCCGTAACCCCTGCAAAATGGTGGACTCCAACCCGGTGGCTGCGAAAAGCTTTTAAGACTCGTTGAAGATTTTGCTTGACTGTAGTGTCAATACCAGAAAAAATCTGAAAGAGTGCCTGTTCTGCTTCCTGTAGCCGTGAAACGCTATTCATCTATACCTCGCTCACCCTTTGCGTGCGCGGTGTTCATTATGGCGTAGATGCGGCCCCTAGTTTGTAAACATAATATATTCATGACGATTGCAACTTCCAAAAAAACTTCTCCTGATTGGCCTGTCATAGGCTTTATGGCCTTTCTGCACATCGGTGCTTTATTTGCTTTGCTGCCGGGTAATTTTAGCTGGTCTGCGGTCGGGCTAGCAGTATTCCTGCATTGGGTAACAGGTGGTTTAGGAATTACTCTCGGATTTCACCGCCTCGTCACCCACCGCAGTTTTCAAACACCGAAATGGCTAGAGTATTTTCTAGTTATTTGCGGTACCCTTTCCTGTGAAGGTGGCCCGATCGACTGGGTAGGAATGCACCGGTTACACCACATACATTCCGACACCGAAACAGATCCCCACGATTCCAATCAAGGCTTCTGGTGGAGCCACATGGGTTGGATGCTCTCGGATCTTCCGATCAGAGTTGAAATCCCCCGCTTTACTAAAGACATCGGCGACGACCCAGTATACAAGTTTCTCCAAGCATATTTTATCCCCATCCAAGTTGTCTTCGGTGTGTTGCTTTATTTATTAGGCGGCTGGTCTTTCGTGGTTTGGGGCGTGTTTCTGCGGATCGTGGTGGTGTTCCACTGCACTTGGCTGGTTAACAGCGCTACCCACAAATTCGGCTACCGCACCTACGAGTCGGGCGATCGCTCGACCAACTGCTGGTGGGTTGCCCTCCTTACCTACGGCGAAGGCTGGCACAACAACCACCACGCCTTTCAATACTCGGCTCGCCACGGTCTTCAATGGTGGGAAATCGACTTCACCTGGATGACAATTCAATTGCTGCAATCGCTGGGTTTGGCAACCAAAGTGAAATTAGCAGAAAAATAGCATGGGCAATGAGTCATGGGTTGTCGGTCATCAGTTCTGGACTAATGGCTCGTGACCAATGCCTCATCCTGTTGTTGCGATCGGTATAGGTTGGGTTGAACACTGATCGAGTCTTCGGGTGCGATCGACCCAACCAAAACCAGAATGAGTTATAATATAATTGGGAACAAAAAATTTTGTTTGGCAGCCAAATTTTTTATTTTCAAAATACAACCGTAAATCTTTTTCAATCCTAATCCCAAATCTATCATTGATTCTTTATTAGTTTGGGCAAGTATGCAGCAAAAAAGTTCACTGCTCAATCCCAACTATTATGCGTGAATCTAGCTCGGCATCTCATCAGAAATCAAAAAGAGAATGACAATTGCAACGCAAGAAAAACTCCAATACAATTGGAAGCACGTTATTAGTTTAGCAGGACTTCATATCGGCGCTTTGTTCGCACTGCTACCCAGTAACTTCAATTGGACAGCAGTTGGTTTAACAGTATTTATGCACTGGATAACCGGCGGTTTGGGAATAACTCTCGGATGGCATCGTATGCTCACCCACCGCAGTTTTCAGACACCAAAATTCGTAGAATACTTTCTAGCATTTTGCGGAGCCCTTGCCTGTCAAGGAGGAATAATTGATTGGGTTGGGCTGCACCGATTGCACCACACCCACTCTGACCAAAATGCGCTCGACCCTCACAATGCCCAAAAGGGTTTTTGGTGGAGTCACCTCGGCTGGATGCTATATAAAGGTCCAGCTCACGCTGAAATTCCCCGCTGCACAAAAGACATTTCAAGCGACCCGTTTTATCAATTTTTGCAAAATTACTTTCTGCCAATTCAAATCGCCTTTGGCGTCTTGCTTTACTTAGCAGCAGGCTGGCCTTTTGTAGTTTGGGTAATTTTTGTCCGCTTAGTTTTCGTGTATCACTGCACCTGGTTTGTTAACAGCGCCACTCACAAATTTGGCTACCGCACCCACGAAACAAAGGATAGTTCTACTAACTGTTGGTGGGTGGCTGTCCTGACTTATGGCGAAGGCTGGCACAACAACCACCATGCTTATCAATACTCTGCGCGTCACGGCATGGAATGGTGGGAAATTGACTTCACTTGGATGACAATTCAAGTCTTGGAAGCACTAGGTTTGGCTACTAAGGTGAAATTACCAGCCAAGTAGCAGCATGGGGCATGGGGCATGGGGCATGGGGCATAGGGCATGGGGCATGGGGCATTGGTAACAACTCACAAATAACCAACTGTCAACTGCCAACTGTCAACTGCCAACTGCCCACTGTCAACTGCCCACTGCCCACATCCTAATGAGTCCGTTTTTGCTCGCCCCGGCCGCGCAAATATTCCGCTAAAAACGCCAATCCTCCCGAACCTACTATCAACAGCACGCTGAGAGCATTAATATCCGGTTTTACCCCAGTCCGAATCCGGCTAAAAATTTCCATCGGCAGAGTTGTAGTCCCGCTACCTGCGGTAAAACTCGCAATCAAAAAATCGTCCATGCTGAGGACAAAAGACAGCAGACAACCCGAGACAATTCCGGGTATTAATTGAGGGAGCAAAACCTGAATAAAAGCTTCAACAGGCGTTGCACCCAAATCCAAGGCAGCCTCTTCTAAATACGGGTTTAAATCGGCCAATCTAGTAGAAACAGCTAGGGCGATGTAAGCCAGACAAAACACAATGTGAGCGGCGACAATTGTCCACAAACTCAGAGGAATAGCCAGCGCCGCTAAAAATACCAGAGTAGCAACTGCGGTCGCAATATCTGGAATAATAATCGGCAAGTAGGATACTCCCTGATATAAACTCTTGCCTGGAAAGCGGTAGCGGGCTAAACCAACTGCCATCAAAGTGCCTAGTACAGCCGAGATTGCAACTGCACACACAGCCACTGTTAAACTGTTTCTCAGGGCAATTAAAATCCGCGTATCGCTAAATAATTTAACGTACCAATCTAAAGTAAATCCTTCCCAACCTGCGCTAAAACGCGATTTGTTAAAGCTGTAAAAGGTGAGTACCAGGATAGGCAGGTACATATAAAAAAACATCAAAACGGCAAATATTACCTGCCAAGAAACCTTAAATTTAGGTTTTAAGTACATATCGGCTTGTATTTCCTCCTGTGGATTGTCGGCGGTCTTTTCCATTTCTCGGTAATGGGTAATGGGTAATTGGTAATTAGTAATTGGTTATTGGAACAGTCAACAGTCAACAGTCAACAGTCAACTAACTTAGATTGCATTACGATCGCCATATTTGAGTAAAAGCGCAATTCCAATACTCACTGCAAAGATTAATACCATACTCAGAGCCGAACCCAGACCCCAATTTTGAGTCGCCCCCAAAAATTGATTGTAAATCAAACGAGCCGCCGTCATGCTCGAAGCTCCACCGAGCAACTCTGGATCGACAAAATCGCCTAAACAGCTAATAAATACTAGCAAAGAACCCGCAGCAATTCCCGGCATCGTCTGAGGTACTGTCACTTTCCAGAAAGTTTCCACTGGATTCGCACCCAAATCCTGAGATGCTTCTAGCAACCTGCGGTCTAACTTTTCTAAAGATGCGTAGAGAATTGTCACGATATAAGGCAAATAACTGTAAGCCATGCCGATTAAAACTGCAGAACTTTGATTAAGCAATTCCAGAGGAGGAATGCCTACAAGTGCCAGCAGCGAGTTGAGAACCCCCGTAGGACGCAGAATTGTAATCCAAGCATACGATCGCAACAGCGAAGAAGTCCACAGCGGCAACACAAAGCCTAACAAAGTTAAATTCCGCCACTTTTTCGAGACATTGAGGGCTATCCAGTAAGCGACGGGAAATCCCAGCAGCAAACACAGAATAGTAGTCCCCGTTGCGAAAAAGAGCGATCGACCTATCACCTGTAAATTCAGCGGCTCAAACACTCGCAGGTAATTGCCGATTCCCGAAGGATTCACCAAGTCTCCCGGCTTAATATTCGGCACCAAACTAAGCTGAAAAATCACCAGAGTTGGTATGACTAATAATAAAAGCAGCAACAAGCCAGAAGGGCCCAGCAATGCCAGTGGCCCAGCCCACGCCGACCACGGGGAAACAGTTTCAGCCTTCAAAGAAGAATTGGGAGGAATAGGAGGGGGAGTTCTAGTTGAAACAGCCATAAATAATTGTTTTGAGTTTTGAGTTGTAATTTGTAGGGGCGGGTTTCACCTACAATCATCGCCTAAAATAAACAATCTCATAAACCCGCCCCCACCCCACGGTAAATCGAAATGTAATGTAGGGGCGGGTTTCACCTACAATCATCGCCTAAAATAAACAATCTCATAAACCCGCCCCCACCCCACGGTAAATCGAAATGTACATGAAATTTCTGGCAATAAATAAGATTAGCCGCTGGTTAATTGAGTCCAATAGCGATCGTACACGTCTATAAATTTTCCTACCGGAGCAACACCTTCGCAATTTTTCAAAGTAGCCTCAGAAGGGAAAAGAATTTCATTTTCGCGCACTTCCGGCGTCAGCAAACTAAAAGCATCTTCCGAAGGAGTTGAGAAACTGAGCCGTTCTACCAAAGAAGCAGCGACATCGGCTTGCAGCATAAAGTTAATCCACTTATAAGCTGCTTCTGGATTGGGAGCACCTTTAGGAATTACTAAAGTGTCAGTCCACAGAGAAGAACCGCTTTTTGGCACAACATAGCGCAATTTGTCATTATCTGGAATTACCTCATTAGCATCAGAAGAATAACACATAGCTACCTTCAAATCCCCCGTCAGCATTTGCGGCCGCCAAGCATCAGTGGTAAAAGATGCGATCGCCGGTTTGAGTTCAACCAACTTTTCGTAAGCTTGTTTCACTTGGTCTGGGTTCGTAGAATTGAGAGAATAGCCCAACATCCGCAGCGCAGCACCCATCACTTCTCGAACATCATTTGCCAGCGTCATTCGCCTTGCTAACTCCTGTTTGTGCTGCCACAAATAGTCCCAATCTTCTGGCTCTTCTTTGAGTTGTTCGCTGTTGTAAATTAAGCCTGTGGTTCCCCAACTCAAAGGGACGCTGTAGCGGTTTCCTGGGTCATATACGGGGTTTTGGAACTGTTTTTTTAGCCGATCGATCCCGCCCAAAATCGAGTGGTCTAATGGGGTCAACAGCCCCAGTTCCGTCATCTGAATCACCATGTAGTCAGACGGGTAAATGATGCTGTAGGCGCGGCCACCGCCAGCTTGAACCCTAGCCAGCATCGCCTCATTGGAGTCAAATACGTCTGCAACCACGCGAATGCCGGTTTTTTCGGCAAAGCGATCGAGCAAAGCGTTATCGGTATAGCCTGCCCAAGTATAGATGAAAAGTTGGTCGGCATCACCTTGGACGGGAGGAGCAGATTGCACGTCTGCAAGCCGCCAGCCACAACTCGAAACAGCTAAACCGGAAATTGTCGCCGCCGAATTTTTTAGGAACTGACGGCGTGTAGAATTAGCCGGGAAAATCCTGGAAATTGGTAAGTTAGTCGGAGGCACAGTTCGATTTTAGATTTTAGATTTTAGATTTTAGATTGGGGAATTGGGGATGGGGAAATTGGATTTTAGATTGGGGAATTTGTAATCAGGAATAATTGGTAAGGGGGAAATTCTCCCCTTCTCTTCCTTGTTCCTTTTTCTTTCTTCCTTTTTGTTGACATCCGTTACATCCGTTACATCCGTTACAGAATCCGTTGCCGAACTTCCTTCTTCCTTCGTTTCCCAATTATCCTCGATCGGTCAAAGCGAGACAATCAGTAGTTCCCCAGTAAGCGTAAATCGGCGTGTGCGGGTCTGGGAAAGAACCGCCGGTATTTGGTTGGCGCACAGTAATTTTATCGCCCGACGACAACTCAACGACGTAATGAACGTGCGTGCCCATGTACATAGTATTTTTGAGCCGTCCTTCAAAACAGTTGACGGACACTTCCGGCTGGTAGAGATTCAAATATACTTTTTCCGGCCGAACGCTGACCACAACAGAGTCGCCTGTGACACCACTCCACATATCCGACTGCTGAACGACTATTTTCAGATTGGCTGAGGTGCGAACTGTGATAGTCGATCGGTCGATCGATTCTACCGTACCCGCAAACAAATTCGTATCGCCAATAAAATCCGCCACAAAAGCCGTCTGCGGACACTCATAAATTTCTTCAGGAGAGCCAATTTGCTCAATCCTGCCCTCGTGCATCACCGCAATCCGGTCAGACAGACTCATCGCCTCTTCTTGGTCGTGAGTCACCATCACAAAAGTCAAACCCAATTCTTGATGCAAATTCGACAGTTCCAACTGCATCTGCTTCCGCAACTTCAAATCCAGAGCACCCAGGGGTTCGTCCAACAGCAGAACAGCCGGTCGATTTACCAGAGCTCTCGCCAAAGCCACCCGCTGCTGCTGGCCGCCCGACATTTGACCGGGAAACCTGTTGGCGAAAGATTCCATTTTCACCAATTGCAAAACTTCCCGTACCCGTTCTTCAATTTCTGCTTTCCCCAGCTTTTTGATCCGCAATCCAAAAGCGATATTGTCCCAGACATTCATGTGTCCGAACAAAGCATAGCTTTGAAACACAGTATTTACCGGACGGCGGTAAGCTGGAGTGTTGGTCATCGACTGGCCGCGAATCATCAATTCGCCCGCCGAGGGAGTCTCGAACCCAGCGATTAAGCGCAGCGTCGTAGTCTTGCCGCAGCCACTGGGCCCGAGGATGCTAAAAAATTCTCCTTGGCGGATGTTGAGGTCAACTCCACGGACTGCGGTTTCGCCGTTAAATACCTTAAAGACCTTGCGGAGTTCAACGTCAAGCGCTGTATCCGTTGCTGTCGTACCTTGGTTGAGTGCTGTCTGAAACATATTCGCCCTTTCCTGGGGGTAATGCACGCCACTTAAATACAGTTTAAGTTTAGACTTTTCTGTATTTTAGGTGAGGAATGTTGGATGTAACAGGTTTTGGGATTTGTTCTTTAAATTCTATCCCAGAGCGCACCATTGTCAGCAACAGGCAAGATGCCTGTTCCACAAGAAGAAAATTCACTCTTTGTGGAACAGGCATCTTGCCTGTTCATAAAAGGCTTATTGAGAATGGTACAACATCTCAGATCGATCGGCCATCTATTGATTCTCAGGACTTGGCGTGGGAGAGGGTTTTTGCGGTTTCTCTGTTTTGGGTGCTTCTGCTTTTTTCCACTCTGACAAAGGTCGCTGAGTGGCATTTTTAAAGTCAAAAGGCACTAGCAGCACGGGCAAATTTTGGGCGGAATTTTGAGGGGGCGCTTCCGGCGGATTGGCTTGAGCGTACAAGAAGCGGCCGCTAAAGTCTGTTTTGCCTAAAACTAGGCGGTGAGTTTCCTGGTTGTCCAGTTTTACTGTGACTGTAGCTTGGGGTTGGTCGAGACCGAATTCTGGCAGTTGAGCTGCAGTAATATTAATTGTGCGATCGCTCTTTCCTGTTGCTAGCCTGTCTAGCAAAAAATCCACTGATGCCTGACTCGCGTGTGCTTGCACTGGCAATTTCATTTCCCAGCTAGACTTGCCTCCTTTTGTAGCATAAACTCGCTCAAAAGTCAATATTTTTTCGGGAGTTTTGACTGTAAAGAATTGTACGCGATCGGAGTTAAAAGCAAAAATTTTCTGTTTTTCTTCCTTAGCGGCTTCCTGTTTAGGAGATATTTGCATCTCGAACAAAGCAACCAACCCAGTCATGCTCAACGCGACGGCTATCAATACTAATGTATTTTTCTGCAATTTCATAGTAACTGGGAATTGGGCATTGGGAATTGGGCATTGGGCATTGGGCATTGGGCATTGGGCATTGGGAATTGGGGAGTTTGTTATTAATAACAACTGACAACTGTCAACTGTCAACTGACAACTGTCAACTGACAACTGTCAACTGACAACTGTCAACTGTCAACTGACAACTAACTTATCTTCTCTTCCACCAGATAGCGCCGCCAATTCCCAGTCCGAGTAAAGGCCACATTAGCCAAGCTAAAACCAGCAATCCTACTTGGATGGCCGTCATGTTAATGCGGCGGTTGGTAGCTTTTTTCGGACTGATAGAAAAGCTTTGCTGGTCTGGTTTACTCAACCAACTCACTGAATTGAGAAACACGTCGCTATTAAGTTGTTGGTCAAACCAACCGTTAGTCACAAATTGAGATGTGCCAATTACTACCATTCGGGATGTTTTTCTAGAAGCTGAAGGCACAGAAGGAGTTGCGGTTGGACTCGGAGATGCTGTGGGAGATGCTGTGGGAGATGCTGTGGGTGTTGGCGAAGTCGTTGGTAATGCTGGAGGCGTTGCTTCTTGCGAGACAATCACCGAATAGCTGATTGGGGAAGCTGTTGGCGAAGTTGTCGGTGATGGCGAAGTTGTCGGTGATGGTGAATCTGTCGGCGATGGGGAAGTTGTCGGCGATGGGGAAGTTGTCGGTGATGGTGAAGTTGTCGGTGATGGTGAAGTTGTCGGTGATGGTGAAGTTGTTGGCGATGGTGAATCTGTCGGCGATGGTGAATCTATCGGCGATGGGGAATCTATCGGCGATGGGGAAGTTGTCGGCGATGGTGAATCTGTCGGCGATGGTGAATCTGTCGGTGATGGTGAATCTGTCGGTGATGGTGAATCTGTCGGTGATGGTGATGTTGTCGGTGATGCTTGGGGTGAAGGCGAGGGCGAAGTTGGTGTTGGTGAAGGTGAGGGCTTTAAGGGAGTGCTGTCAGTGGACGATCGAACTAAAGCTACACCTAATAATAGCGGGCCTTGTCGATCGGTCTTTTGATCAAACTCCAATTTCCTCGTCGTCAAATCGCTTTCCGCCCAACTTTCTTGACTCGTCCAAATCAGCGGTTTTTCCTCTATCCCTTCTACTGGCGAGGTTTCCAAAGCACGCGCAAACGGATAGAAAGAAATACCGGTGCCAAAACTTTGAGTAATCGGATGTTCGCCGTAGCGCCTGACTGTGGGAACCGTGGGGCCCAGGCCAAATCTTTGACCAGTGCCCGAAGCATCGATGGCTAAACGGGTGTCTAGTTTGACGCCCCATTCTTGTAGCATTTTGTCCAATCCCGTATCAATTGCCGGGTCTACCATTAACAATAAACTGCCGCCGCGATCGAGATAAGCTTTTAGTGCTTTAATTTCTGTATCGGAAAACGGTTTGTCCTGCCCCGGAACGATTAAAGCATCTGCATCTTCTGGCACTTCTTTTCGTTCGGTCAAATTCAGCGTTTGGGCGTTGTAGTATTTATCTTTCAGAGCTTTTTCAGCTTGCTGAATTCCGCCTTGACCTTCCTTTATCGGGCGGGCTCCTTTGCCTTGCAAAAAGTAAACTGTAGCAACGCGAGTGCTCAGGATTTCTTCTAAGCCATTGGTAAGTTTTATCTCTGAAAGCCCTTGATTTGGGTCGCTACCAAAAGCAGTGCCACCTTTTTGCAGTACCTGTTTTTTGTCGCCAGATTGCAGGTAAACTTCTCCGATGCTAGTAATGCTAAATTCCCGCGCTTTTCCCGGTTGGGTCTGCGGGTCAACAAACTCGAATTGGAATTTTTCGCCTCCCTCGCGTTTGTAGCTTTGCAGCAATTCTTTAATTTGGGGGTTTTGGATGGGGTCAAATACCCAAACTTTGACTGTTTGTTGCAAATTTCGCAGTATTTGTTGAGTCTGCGGGGCGAGGGTAAATTGTTGGCTTTCGGTTAAGTCGATGCGGACGGGATAGCGAACTGCTATGAAGTTAATTACTCCGAGAATCACAAAGACGGCGAGGGTGGCAATCAGGGCGTTAGTGCTGGCTTGAGTGGAACGCTGCCCCCAAAAGCTTTGTTCGTAACTCAAATATAGCAGCCAAAGTGCGATCGTCACTGCTCCGGCAATAACTAAACCGACTGTCAGCGGGTCCCATACTCCAGATACAAGTGCTGCTGTTACCCCCGCTGCGATGAGGAGGGGGCCCAGCAAAAAAACGTATTTCCAATTTGTTTTGCTAATTTTCATAAGGTAAATATTGCGTGACAAAATTCCGCTTCGAGGATGTTATTCTATATCGCATTAGCCTGCAACCAGGCTGTTAAATCTGACGGATGGTTGAAATCGATCACGGCATCTCCTAGTGCTTCTAATTCCTCTATGCCTAATTGACGGATGCAGTTTTCAGTTTCTGGTTGTATTGTGCCTAAGCGCTTCACTAGCTGACGCAATATTAACGATAGTTGAGCAGTTTTTGTCACCTGTTCTCTTGCTACATCTATGGCAATCTGCTGGTCTTGAATCCACAGTTCTTGCTTCTGCAATTCATTTAATTCTTCCTGAGTGAAATTTTCCTCGTTGGCAATTCTAAAAGCTTTCTGAATTTCGGGAACTGCCCTCAATGTTTCTGGTACTGTCTCCAGAGTGCTGGTATTTTCGAGAAAGTAAATCCATTGCTCTGCGGTTGTTTCTAATGCTGCTAATTCCTTGCTAAATTTTGGCAGTTCGATAAATACTAATTCTATTTCAGTATCGGGATAGTCAAACTGTTGCTCTTTTTCTTGAAAAACAAAGCGCGACATAAATTCTGGCTGATTTTCAAACATTTCAAAGTCGGCAATTTTTAAGGAAATTACTTTTTTTAGTCTTTCGTAGCGTTCTTTTCCTGTTAATTGCTGGCTGTAGCTTTTGGCAGCGTTGTACAAAACTCTATTGCCGAAGGAAGGCACGTTGAGGAATTGAATTTCAACTAGGGCGATTCGGCCGCCGTTAATTGTGGCTTTGACATCTAGGTGTGTGTCTTGGGTTGCGAGAGTTTGAGGTTCTGGTTGGGAGTCGATTATTTCTAAGTCTTCGATGACGGGCTGTGCTTCATAAAGGATGGCGTTTAAAAAATTAATCAGGATGTCTTTGCTGTCGCTGGAACCGAATATTTTTTTGAACGCAAAGTCGATCTTGGGATTGATAAATCTCATTGTTTGAGGTATTTTGTAGAATGATTCACAGGGAAAAAATAACCTTCCCTTTGCTCTTTACTTGTCTTTACTTCGGCAAAAATAACCTGCTCTGTCTCTGCCTTGCCTAATGTTTTTAAGAACGCTGATATCGCAAGGCATCGATGGATTGGGCGGTCAGAAATACTCCTAAAATGATGTAACTGGCAAACATAATTAAACTGCTGGTATCGAAAACTCCCTTGACAAGATTGGTGTAATTTGTTAGGAGCGACAAATGTCCTAATGCTGTTCCGAATGGGCCACCGATACTGACGGCGACTGCATCGATCACCCAGAGAAATAATACTAGAGCGAAGGTGAGGATGGCGGATAAAATTGTGCTGTCGGTGAGGGAGGAAATAAACATTCCGAGCGACAATACTCCTGCTGCTAGTAATATTAAGCCACCGTGTCCTAGCAGAAGAACTCCGGGGGGTACGGGTGGGGTTGAGGAACTGAGGGCGATCGCCTCGCAGAAAAGCAGAGGCAGTAACATTGTGGTATAAAATGTTAAAACTCCCAGGAGTTTGCCGGTAGCAACTGCCCAGTTTGTTAAGGGCGATGTGGCTAATAGTTCTAAGGTGCCGCGTTTGCGTTCTTCTGCGTAAAGTCCCATTGAGAGTGCGGGTAGTACGAACAAGGAAAGGGAACCCATGATTCGCAGGAAGAGTTGCAGGAATTCGTAGGCTACGTCGATGGGAGGTTCGGTAATTCCCATTTGGTCTCGCTGACCAATTTGGGGAATTAACCCGTCGGGGGCGAGGAGGATGGCTATCAAAAAGTAGCCGGTGATTAGCCAAAAGACTGCTGCGATGGCATAGGCTAATGGTGAGGCAAAATAGCTTTGTAGTTCTTTGCGGTAAATTGCGATAATATTACTAATCATTACTAACCTTTAGGAATCGGAAATGGGTAATTCGGCATTGGTAATTGGTTCATTCTGAGTCGCCTGCGGGTGGTGTTTCACTGCTGTCGCTATCCTGTTTTTTTCTTTCTATTTGTCGCTTTTTGGTAACAGGTGGCTGTTCTGGTAGAGAATCGCTACTCGGTTGTGGCTTTTTTTTAATTGGCCGATTTTTTACAACAGGTTGGGGTTCTGGCTCAGAAGGTTCGATCGACTCTACTGTTTCTACAATAAGTAGATTTTCGACAACCGGTTCTGGCTCAGA
>NZ_JAUBTV010000108.1:14017-20926 GCF_036705145.1 Microcoleus sp. B5-D4
AACCGGTTCTGGCTCAGAAGGTTCGATCGACTCTACTGTTTCTACAATAAGTAGATTTTCGACAACCGGTTCTGGCTGAGAAAGTTCGATCGACTCTACTGTTTCTACAATAAGTAGATTTTCGACAACCGGTTCTGGCTCAGAAGGTTCGATCGACTCTACTGTTTCTACAATAAGTAGATTTTCGACAACCGGTTCTGGCTCAGAAAGCTCGATCGACTCTACTGTTTCTACAATAAGTAGATTTTCGACAACCGGTTCTGGCTCAGAAAGTTCGATCGACTCTACGATTTCTGAAACTTCGAGATTTTCGACAATCGGTTCTGGTTGAGAAGGTTGGCTCGACTCTGGTGTTTCGACAATGAGTAGATTTTCGACAACCGGTTCTGGTTGAGAAGGCTCGATCGACTCTACGATTTCTGAAACTTCGAGATTTTCGACAATCGGTTCTGGTTGAGAAGGTTGGCTCGACTCTGGTGTTTCGACAATGAGTAGATTTTCGACAATCGGTTCTGGTTGAGAAGGTTGGCTCGACTCTACTGTTTCGACAATGAGTAGATTTTCGACAATCGGTTCGGGTTGAGAAGGTTGGCTCGACTCTGGTGTTTCGACAATGAGTAGATTTTCGACTATCGGTTCTGGTTGAGAATGCTCGATCGATTCTTGTCTTTCTACAGTTTCCAGAAAATCTGCCACTGGTTGCATTCCAGGTTCTAAATCGCTTATTTCCTCTGCTGTTTCTGCAATTGG
This sequence comes from Microcoleus sp. B5-D4, assembly GCF_036705145.1. Taxonomy (NCBI): domain Bacteria; kingdom Bacillati; phylum Cyanobacteriota; class Cyanophyceae; order Oscillatoriales; family Microcoleaceae; genus Microcoleus; species Microcoleus sp. B5-D4. Next base: position 14,768 of record NZ_JAUBTV010000108.1, read on the forward strand.
TTCAGATTCTGGTTGAGAATAGTCGCTCGACTCTACTGTTTCTACAACTTGCAGATTTTGGACAATCGGTTCTGGTTCATAATGCTCGATCGACTCTAATGTTTCTACAACTGGTTCGGATTCTGGTTCATAATGCTCGATCGACTCTACTGTTTCTACAACTTGCAGATTTTCGACAATCGGTTCTGGTTCATAATGCTCGATCGACTCTACTGTTTCTACAACTTGCAGATTTTCGACAATCGGTTCTGGTTGAAGATGCTCGATCGACTCTGCGGTTTCTGAAACAACGGGCTGATTTTCGACAATCGGTTCTGGTTGAGAAGGTTCGATCGGGAGTATCTCACTTTTGTAAAAAATGTTTTTTACAAAAGTGAGCATCCTGCTTGCTTGTTTAGATATCTGTAGCGAGTAAGATGATCTGGTTCCTGTGACACCCAAACTGAGATGCTTCCCTTTTATCGACTCTACTGTTTCGACAACTGGTTCTGATTCTGGTTGATGATGCTCGATCGACTCTACTGTTTCTACAACTTGCAGATTTTCGACTATCGGTTCTGGTTGAGAATGCTCGATCGACTCTACTGTTTCTGAAACTTGCAGATTTTCGACTATCGGTTCTGGTTGAGGATGCTCGATCGACTCTACTGTTTCTGAAACTTGCAGATTTTCGACTATCGGTTCTGGTTGAGGATGCTCGATCGACTCTACTGTTTCTGAAACTTGCAGATTTTCGACTATCGGTTCTGGTTGAGAATGCTCGATCAACTCTACTGTTTCGACAACTGGTTCTGATTCTGGTTGAGAATGCTCGATCGACTCTTGCCTATCTGAAACTAGCGAATTTTCGACAATCGGTTGCGATTCGGATTGATGAGAATCGGCGATCGAGTCTTGAATTTCTGCTGATTCTTGGAGATTTCGATCGACCTCTGGTTCGGTGTGAACCAGATTTTCTTCCGGTTTCTTTTCAGCCGCTGTCAGCCTTAAAAACACATCTTCCAGAGTAGCGCGAGAGCGACGCATTTCGCACAGTCCAAATCCAGAGGCGACGATAGCTGTAGCAATTTCTCGTCCGGGTTCTATGTCGGGTTCGCACAATGCCCGCAGGCGGTAGCGACTCACTAAAAATTGATTGCTTGGAATCAATTCGATCGATCGAACTCCCGGCAAATTTTCCAAAGAAGGCAACAGCAGACTGTTTACCAAATCAGCCTCGCCTTCAACTTCGACTTCGTAACCCTCTCCCACCGCCAACTCTCCCATCAAATTTTCGGGAGTACCCGCAGCGACGATTTTACCGCGATTGATGATGGTGACGCGGTTACAAGTCATGCTGACTTCCGGCAGAATGTGCGTGGAAAGGATGATTGTGTGCTGGCCACCCAGACTTTTGATTAAATTGCGGACTTCGATGATTTGTCGGGGGTCGAGGCCGACGGTTGGTTCGTCTAAGATAATCACCGGCGGGTCGTGGACGATCGCCTGGGCGATACCGACGCGCTGCCGAAATCCTTTAGAAAGCTTGCGGATTAAAACTTTGCGTTTATCAACCAGGCCACAGCGTTCGATCGCGGAGGTAACTCGTCGCGCGCGATCGCCCGCAGGTACTTGCTTGATCCGGGCCACAAAAAACAGAAACCCTTCCACAGTCATTTCTGGATACAGTGGCGGGTTTTCCGGCAGATAGCCGATGCGCTGTCTGACGGCCATCGAGTCTTCGTGAACATCCATGCCTGCGATGCGGGCCGTACCACTGGATGCCGGCAAATATCCCGACAAAATCCGCATGGTTGTGGTTTTGCCAGCGCCGTTTGGCCCCAAAAAACCGAGAATTTCTCCTGATTCGACCGAAAAAGACACGTCCGCGATCGCTGCGGTCGAACCGTAAGTTTTGCTTAAGTCATCTACTTCAATCATTTGTCAATACTTTCAGCCTTTAGCTACCTGATTTCTATCAACACTCTAGCAAAACAGCCATTTTAGGGGCTTTTTGGGCCTTGTTTTTGGCTGTCCACCTGTCCCAGTGTCCCTTATCCAGTAGTCACTTACAAGCAAGCTCTTCTATCAATCTTCTACCTTGCACCCCCTAGCGATATTTGCGATCGCTCTGCAGGCCTCAGAGCAAAATCGGGTTTTTCGATGGTAAATGCCATTTTAAATTTTGTGTTTTGGGATTTAAGCAAAAAAACTCGCTATCTGCGAGTCTAAGCCTGTATTTTCTGGCTTAGCCGCCAATGATAGGCGGCTATTGTTCAAAATGCTATCCCGTCCCGGTCAGAAACCGAAAACCTACAATCACAACATACACATAGCGTGACTGACGCGATCGCACTGCCGTGCCAGCCGATCGTCATCAGTTAAGGTAACAGGCTACCCAGCATATCCAAAATTGCTTCTACGTCCGCTAGGTCGCATTTAGACTTTTTGCGCTTAGCTTTCAATTGGTTGAGTAAGACAGCAGCATCAGGTAAATCACTTGTGTCAAATGATTTTCCACTATCCAGTTGTCGAGCTATAGTCAGCACCCGATCTGCTAGGGCGATCGGTACTCGGATAGTGCGGGTTTTTCCGTGCTTCCATTTACCCTCATAGTGTTTGAGGTTAGCTAGGCTAGCGTCATTAATATTTTTGGTCATTTCACTTGTGTCAGGTGATCTATTATTAACAGACTGGCACGGATGCTTTAGTTCTGTCAAGTATTTAGTCACGTGACACAAGTGATTAAAGGCAAAAAAGTTAGGCTGTAGGTAGATGACACTCGAAACTACTACTTTTCGGAGAGATACATCAAATCCCCGGCGATAAACTCCTGTTCTCTTATGAATGCTACTTCTTTGTCGAATTGTACCCGCAAGCCCGTATAAGTGGGGTAATTGGTAATTTTGGTAATTTCCCCTTTAATGCCCTTAGCGCGATCGCCGGGCTTCACTACAACAACCCGATCGCCTACCTCCAAAATACGGGAAGGCCTCGGTGCGGGCTGTTGTGTAGGGGATGCCCCATTAAGCGCTCGCTTGAAAAATCCCCTCAAGTGAAGTCCATCGGTACTATCAATAAACTTCCTTACCTCTTCCATTTTTTCGGTATCGCCGCTCGCTTTTGCTTCCCGGTACTCGTCGGCCATCCTTTTGGCCCGCTGTCTGTTGGCGGTGGTTTGCATATCGGCTTTAGTCGGGTTTGAGGGAGTTGAGGGGGGGGTTGGTGGCACTTGGGAGGGAGTTATTGAGGGAGTTTGAATCGTTACTGGTACTGGGTTTGAGGGAGTTGAGGGAGTTTGGGGGGGTAAATCTTTTTCTAACTCACTTTCTCGATCACTTTCTTCCTTATCTGGCAGATAATTTTCTTCATTTTTGTTTCCGTTTGAAACTTTAGGGTCTAACTCCCTCAACTCCCTCAAAGGTATATCTGGTAGGGGTTCAACTCCCTCCCCAACTCCCTGCAAACTCCCTGCAACTCCCTCGCTAACTCCCTCAAACCCGACTAAAGTTTCGGAGTGAGTGATATGGTTATCCGACTTTTCTCTCACCCTCAATCCCTCAAAATAGGCTTGTGCACCCTGATGTCGGGTAAAGGGTAAATTCTCGTCTGTCAGCAAGTCGGCAAGCAAGCGGGGAAATTTGACAATACTTACTTTCGAGAACCCACTCTCCTCGCAAAAATCCTTGTAAGCCTCATAAAGCTTCCCGGTGCGGGTAGTAGCGGCCGGGTCTAGTACCAGTTCCATATCAAAGAATGCAGCGGTCGAGCTTGTTTCGACTTTCATCTCCCATTCCTTATATTTGAACTCAGCAATCTTTTCGGCTCCGATACCGCGTATCGCTTGAGTAACGGCGCTATTTGCGAGGGAGAGGGCTATTCCAATCAATGCGGGTACTTCTGCCTCAAACTCACTTTCTATGGCGTGGTCGCGTTTTTCGGTAGGTATGGGGTTATCAAAGTGAACCAGGCACAACCGACGCTCTAGCCCGGTAGTGTCACCCACAAATATGGGTTTGTTACTGCAGATGAGGAAGCACCCGTAGAAAAACGCATCGGCGGCCGGAGTGTGCAATTCCCGGTAACTAACAGCATCACCGCCCGTAAAACTGAGAATCGAGTCAATACCTACGGGTTTTCGTTCATCGGCAAACACTACCAATTGTTTATCCACAACTGATGCCTTAGTCGATCCGTCACTTAGGCGATCGAGCTGGCAGCCCTTAAAGTTCTCTCGTCCAACCATTTTCTCCATCAACCGAGCAAAAGTACCCTTACCGGAACCCGGCGCTCCGACTAAGTGAACGAACATCTGCAAGTCGAAAAACCGATGTTTGAGTATGGCGTTAGCAATGGCTAGCAACTTAAACATTTTTCGCTCATCATTCTGCATGGCCGTCCGGAAAAATTTGTGGATACTAGGGCAATTCACCCGTAGTGCTTCCAAGGGGTCGCTTAGATCGCCTTTCAGTGGTCTGTAATCGAATGGTAAGAACGAGGTAAATCCCGTACCCGGTGAATGTTCCAGTGTTGCCAGCTTGTCTCCGTCTAGAACGTAATTACTAAGGTTGATGTAACGCTTTCTATCCCAATACTGCCAGCGGATTTGTCGCAAGTCACATTGGAGTAATTCCACCACGTTGTTAATATACTCAATCCCGCTGTAGTTTATGTTTTTTGCATCAATAGTGGTTTTGACCAAACTCTTAAACGGCCCTATCCCTACCTTTTCCCAGTGTTTACCGGAGTATATCCGCCACGTTTTTTGTTCGTCATCATATTTCCACTGATGCCCATATTGTTCGGCTAACCGGGCCGCTGCTTCTCGCGGTGTCGGTGGCTTTTTCTTTTTTGTTGGTGTATCACTATCACTTGTGTCAGGTGATTCAACTACATTACTAGATTTCACCAATATAGCCCGAAAAGCCTCAATCCCTTGATTATTGATGAAATCATCCATCCCCTTGCCGTCCTCCGACTTCCATTTACCCGTAACCGATAGTACATCGCAGCCATAGGCTTTCAGGTGTTTAGCGAGCTTTGCTTCTGCACGGCGAACATTCTTTATGGTTTCCACCTTCTCAGGTGGATCGGAATCGTAAGCGATGATAAAACCAAAACCCGCTTCAGCTAATCGTTTCAGCCCTGGTATCAAGTCGGGTTCACCCTTTGCCTTTGGGGTTAATCCCATATCTATCCCCATTAGGGCTACCGTAGGGATATCCCACATACAGCCCTTAATTGCCTTTATGCACCCCTCGGTGATGAGTAGGTAGGGTTTGCCGTTAATGGTGAAGCATCGGGCTTTAAGAGCCTCTAAATCAGTCCAATATGTTTCGACTTCTGGATGCTTGACAAGGAAAGCATCGTATTCACCTTTAGGGGTGCGATATTTAGGAAGCTTTCCGTCCTTTGACGGCCACGGGTTAATTGGCCGTAGTTGCAGTTGCCCAAGGTTGCCCCAAAAAACTATACAAGGAGATTTTGCCTCATACCCCAACAATACCGTGGCTTTCGGGATCCCGGCACTGCCACAGTTTGCATATATCCAATCCAGAGGAAGCTTTCGCTCGATTCTTAAATAGTCCTTGTCAGCGGCATTGAGTAAAGATTTGTTGCGAGTAGCGGCAACAGTTTGAGAAATTGATGATACACTATCCATAGCGGTTGTTCCTTTAATGAGGGTGAGTAACCGCTATCCCTAGTGCTTAGCTAGTGAATTGATGCCGTGATATACCCTTCCGGCAAGGGGACTTTCTAGAAAAAGTCTAGAAAATAAGTTAAATTTGGTTCAGGTTTTTTGGGTTTTTGTTGTCTCTCTTCACCAGCTAACGCTATTTAGGGACAGCGAGAGCCTTTTTTTTGCCTGCGGGTACAAGCGGGCAAATTCTGCTGTTGAAATTGTAACCTACAGCCGGATGGCAAATATCCCACAAATAAAGCTTATACAGCGTTATACTTCTTCCGGAACCCTATAAGGGTTAGGATTATTTTCTCGTATATTAAAGTCTATACAGCGTGAGAGAAATTTACACTAAGTATCACAAAATTTATACACAAGACGCATTTCTCTTACTTTGTATAACAGGTGCTTAAGTATTTAAGTGTATTTCCTAGCTTAGCCGCCTAACTTAGGCGGCTATTGTTCAAAATGAAGACAAAAGAAAAGCTAGCTTCACA